>JANNUW010000168.1:0-9847 GCA_031414095.1 Hyphomicrobium sp.
GCTCGAGCGGCGGCACCGACAAGGACAGCGGCGTGACCAATTGGGTGCTTCATGATCTTCGAAGGACGGTTGTCAGTGGAATGGCTTCACTCGGAATAGCGCCCCATGTTGCGGACAAAGTGTTAAACCACCAATCTGGAACAATATCAGGCGTCGCCGCTGTCTACCAACGGCACGAATTTTTGGCCGAACGCCAAGTTGCTATGGTGCTTTGGGATCAACATATTGCCAGTCTATTCCGGCCGAAATCGTCGATAATTCGCCGATAGTTTTAACGTTTTGGGAGGAGCATGGAACACTTGGGAAAAAGGCCCAGAAGTCACCATTGTGGAGACATATGTTCGGCATTGCTCACAGGATTCGTGATCCGCTAATTGATCAAGCCGGAGTACTGATTCGTTCGATCTTGGACATCGAGGAATGGACAGCGGCGAAGCGCCGTGCCGTTGATAAACTCAAAAGCCTCAAGACCATTCTTGGAAGCGATTTTACACAATTTATCGAAGAATCATATGAACGGGGTGAGCCACAATGCATCAAGGCGATAAGCAAAAATTACCGCGGCGCCCAACTGAAGTGCCGCTTAATGAAGATGAAGAGCGGTTGTTTCAAGATCTGGAAATTGTTTTTGAGGAAAACCTGGAGGTTACCGACTTTGGCCGTCACGCCGCCAGTGAAGCAGTTCAGCTTGTTCTCACATACCTCAATAAGCGCGGGCTGCCCGGCAATGCAATGAAGCCTCTGATAGACGTTTTCAAGGCACTCCAGGACGTCGAGAGCGGCATTCTTCCCGAACTGTTTGATCCACGGGCCGCTGACAATTCTGGACCCGACGGTTTGAGTAAGTGGTCACGGTCTGGCGGAGGTAAACAGATCAAACTTTACGCTGCCGGTTTTATGGGCGCGCTGATGAAGACGGGTGTCAGAAAAGAAGAGGCGGCGATGCGGGTGGCACGGGCGGCCCAGTCCTGGCCACGGTTCTCCTCTGGCGTGATCAACGCGAACACGGTTACGAACTGGCGTGATGAGCTGATGCAGGCTGAAACGACCGATCCTGGCCGGCTGATGTATGAGCGTCTGGTTTCCGACTTTTCGGTTGGGGCCAAGGCAAAGCAATACCTTGATGAAGTCTTGCGCAAGGGGCCACCACTGACCGGCGGCAAGCGGCGGTCTGAAACGAAGCCCGAAACATAAAATACCCCTCCGGTATTCCATGCCGGGAGGCGCCGATTGATTGACCTTCAACCATGACGAAGGAAAACCAATTATGAAGCCGCCCAATTCCCCTAAATACTTGCAAGCAGCCAACCACGATCCGCGCGGCGAATTCAAACCTTCCGGCCAACCTCAGCGGTCCATTGCGCAGACCTCGAAACCACCATCCAAACGCCTGCATCGCAAACAGACGGCTGAGTATTTGGGGGTCAGTTTGTCCTGGCTCGACAAGTCTCGCTTGAGCGGGTTGGGGCCAACTTTCATCGCGCTTGGCGGCCGCGTAGTCTACGACACCGCCGATCTTGAAGACTTCATGCATAAGAACCGCCACACATCAACATCAGGATAAAGGTGGTTGATACGTTTTACTCAATTTTACTATGTATTACGATAAGTATTTGACAGATTAGGAAATTGTATCTGAGTATTGAAAGCCAATATTACTGTATAGTATTCCTAATTTGTGAGCCTATACTACGGGATGCGACAGGGTGAATTGGCATCCCAGCCCCTTTCGTCCTAACGGAGAATGACCATGAACGAGTTGAGCCATAAGATTGATCACTTCCATGACATGGCCGAGGTGGCGGTTCTCGGGGAGCCATCGCTGGCTGATGCGATGGCCGCGATCGCTGCCGACGCAACCATTCCGGTGTCCAAGCGCCGTCACTGGCTGACCTCGATGCGCGGCATCGCCGGGGCCATTGGACGGCCTCCCGAGTCGTTGCCCTGCCGGATGACGGCTCTGCGCCATCACCTGAACCGCCTGAATGCGGCGGCGCTGAACTGGGAGCAGAAGACCCTCTCCAGCCACAAATCAAATCTGAAGGCGGCAATCAATCACTTCATGAGAGTGGAGGGTGTTCCGCGTCGTGGGGCACCGCTCTTGTCGGTCTGGAAGACCCTGCTGGATGCCACTGTGGAAGTGAAGCCACGGCGGTTGCTTGGCGGCCTTGCGCGCTACTGCAGTGCCCGCAATCTTCAACCAACGTCTGTTACCGAGGAACTCGTTGGCCAGTACTTTGTGTTTCGCGAAGCTACGAGCTTTCTCCGCTCCGGCGTAGCGCTTACCCGTGAGTTGATGAAGGCCTGGAACTGGTGTGTGGAACAGGTTCCTGGCTGGCCACAGCGGCTACTGGCGCCTCCTGGCTTGGCGAAGACGACATCAGGCCCAGACTGGAGCGAATTTCCGCAAGGACTGCGTTGTGACATTGAGGCCTATCTTGCCAATCTGGCAAAGCCGCACCGCTCACCCAATGGCCGTCGCCGCCGGGCCTGCAGGCCGTCAACGCTTTCCACCCGTCGTCGTGAACTCATGGCCTTTGCTCGTACGGCAATGACCGCAGGTACCCCAATCGAAACCCTGACTTCCCTGGAAGCATTGCTGGCCCCTGGTGTCATTACGCTGGCTCTCGACGCTTATCTGGACCGTAATGGTGTGCAGCCGAGGGGGTACACGATTGATCTAACCTGGAAGCTTCTTTCCATCGCAAAGGCGATTGGCGCTCCCCCAGACACTATTATCCATCTCGACGACATCCGCGCCAGGCTTGAGGAAAATCGCGGCCCCGTCCTCACCGAAAAAAACATCAAGGTGATACGGGCAATCCTGATGACCAATCTCTGGTCCAGGGTGCTTGCTCTGCCGCAAAGTTTGATGGCTGAGGCCCAGCGCATGCTGAACTGGTCACCCCAGAAGGCTGCGACACTTGCCGCTGTTGCCCTGCAGGTTCAGATCCTCACCCGCGCTCCGGTGCGGGTCGGCAATCTTCTGTCGATCAGGATCGGCCACAACCTGACGCGTGCCGGAAGTAATGAGAGCAACTATCGGCTGCACTTCCCGAATTACGACGTCAAGAACCGCGTCGACCTCGACTTTCCGCTCGGCAAGAAAACCACCGAGATGATTGACCAGTTCATTGATGTCTTCCGTCCGCACCTGGGTGATGGACACCGCGGCGACTGGCTGTTTCCTGGAGAGAACGGCAAACACCGTTCCTCGACCCATGCCAGTGTGTCCATAGCCAAGCGGGTGGAGCGTGAAGTTGGCCTTCGTGTAACAGCCCACCAGTTCCGGCACGGGGCAGCAGCGATGGTTCTGAAAACCCAGCCCGGAAACTACGAATTTGCCCGCCGGATTCTCGGCCACCGCAATATTGCAACGACCATACGGTTTTATACTGCTCTCGAATCCTTCAAAGCAGCCGAAGTGTTTGGCGCGATGATGGAGGAGCAAATGGGTAACCCCGGCAGCGGCAAATTGAATGCTAAACAGCGCGTCAGGCGTAAGGGTTTGACCCAGCCCACTTCTACCATGTCAGGCCGAGGCTCCGAACATGGGGACAAATGAAGCCGTAGCGGTGCGCAGTTTAAAGCTCCACGAATGGCCTGTGGCCGACCGGTCTGCCTGGGCCGAGGCCTGCCGTCCGAGCGGCAGACTGACGCGTGGCGGCAATGCCTCTCATCTTAAACCGGTCACTCGCAATGACCTTGTCCAGCGCTATGGTCTGTTCCTCGATCATGTCGCTCGTCAAGAAGGGCTCGATCCTCAAAGCCCAATAGGCGCCACCGCTACTCCTGAACATGTGGCAACTTATGTAGCTGAGCTCAAGCAGCGGGTTTCTTCTGTGACCACCCATGGCTCGATTGCCAAACTCCGGCGTATTGCTGAACTTCTCAATCCGATGATTGATCTTAATTGGCTCCGGGAGATCGAGAATGACCTCGCCCTCGAAATGGAACCAGCTCCCAAGTTCGACCGCATCGTTACAAGTGACAGGATTATCCTTGCAGGCCTCACCCTCACGCAGGAGGCCGAGACCGCAAGCGCCATGACACCCCTTAAGCGGGCCCACTCTTACCGCAACGGCCTCATGATAGCACTTCTTGGCCTGTGCCCCATCCGGCTCAAGAACTTCTCGAATCTTAACATCGACCGGAACTTCATTCGGGTTGGTGAAAGTTGGTGCGTTACACTGAGTGCCCTGGAAACCAAGGAACACCGTCCTGATGAGCGCCCCATCCCGCCCTTCCTCACAAACGCCATCGACCGCTACCTCAGCACCTACCGTCCAGTCTTCAATTGCAATGGCCCGGCACTCTGGGTCGGCCGATATGGCTCGGCTCTTGGCTATTCGGCGGTGGAGCGCATCGTCACTGAGACAACCAGGTTGACGCTCGGCATTCCCATCTCACCCCATCTATTCCGGGCTTGCGGGGCTTCCACGGCCTACATGTTTGCCGGAGACATGCCGCACCTTGCCGCAGCCCTTCTCAATCACCGGGGGCAGAAAACAACCCAGGACCATTACAATCATGCAAAATGTGCCTTCTATGGTCAGGAGTTTGCAAAGCTGCTGGATGACCTGCAACCACCGCTCGACTAAGCAACAGATTTCTAGGCAGTTTCATCCGCTTGTGAATGAAACCTAGCACTTGATACCCAATCAGACACTCTCTTACTCGACTGCATAGGTTGGCCGGTTTTGGCCTGTTGGAGAAGTCGCCTGCCAAGCCATTTATGTCTGCTATCAATCGCGAAGCTGACGTGCAAAATTTGGTTCTCGATGTCTCAGTTTGACCCATCTGAGACATTGCGACTGCGGTTTGTTTGCGGACCTATTTCTTTGCCGCCTTAGATGCTATGATGGTTTTTAGCAGAGTTGCGAGTTTCTTGGCGCCCGAATCGAACTTTATTGGTGTCTGTGTAACTTGAAAGGGGTCGAGCATGACAAAGACCTTCCATGGCTTCCAACGTCAAGCCCCGGCATGGACAAACTGGTTCGGCAATCAAAGTTGTGTGCCTGCCCGGATCGTTGAAGCGTCGAGTGAGCAAGATGTCGCGACGGCTATAGTCGAGGCTTCACGTTCCGGGCTTCGTGTCAGGACGCCGGGGTCCGGGCATTCCGTTACACCAGTCAGTTGCACAGACGGCATACTGCTCGACACCCGAGGGCTGACTGGCATCACGACCGTAGATAAGACGTCGCGAACAGCAACCATCAGGTCACATACCACGATTGCTGAATTGGGGGCGCCTCTTTGGGAGGCCGGCCTCGCGCTGAAAAATCAGGGCGACATCGACAGCCAGACGATTGCAGGAGCTGTTGCAACGTCTACCCATGGATCTGGCCCAACTCTCGGCAGCTTCTCTTCATTCTTGTCCGCCTGCCGTCTCGTCGATGGGAAGGGCACAATTCGTGAGCTCTCACTTGATAAGACTCCTGACGAGATGGCCGCTGCTCAATGCTCAATCGGCATGCTGGGCGTCATGACTGAACTCACAATCCAGTTGGCACCAGCATATCATCTTCACGAACAGGTCATTTTCATGCCAGTCGGCGAACTGAGGGAGAGATGGGATCAGCTGCTGGCCGGATACCGCCACTTTTCATTCTTCTGGATGCCAACCGACGCATCCTCCGAACTCTATGGATTTCCACCAGCAAAAGCCGATTTCTGCTTGGTAAGGCTCTACCAGGAAACGGCAGAGGAGCCGGGTGCGCGACCGTTGCCGCCGAATGAGCGAATTGACCGCGCCTATCGAATCTATCCACTTGTGTTCGAGCCGAATTTTCACGAGCTTGAGTACCTTCTCCCGGCAGCTTCCGCGCGCGATGCGTTTGAGAGCCAACGGGAGTTTATGCTCCGCAACCTGCCGGACAGCATCTTTCCCATGGAGGTCCGCTTTGTGGCGGCCGACCAGGCATGGCTCAGTCCCAAGTACAAGCGCGACTCGATCATAATTTCGGTATCCGGCAAACCCGGCACAAACTATTGGCCCTATCTAAAGAAGTGCGATGAGAGATTGTTTGAACAGGGAGGAAGGCCACATTGGGGCAAGTTGCACTTCATGACAGGCGAGCGTCTGGCGTCCCGGTTCGAGAAATATGAGGCGTTTAAGTCCTTGCGCCGCAGATTCGACCCTGCCGGGATGTTCTTGAACGATCACCTCGCAGAGATGTTTGGTTGAAATAGCACTCGACGGAATTGTCCGATCCTGGCCCGTTGGAGACCTCGTGCCCTTGCTGCAGCTTGTCCGCTCATCGTGGCAGAGCTGACATTCAATCTGCGATGTTCGCTTTTTCAGAAAACTGGTCTGCATCCAGAGGCACAGCCGAAATGGTTTGGCAGCCGTGCTTGGTCTCCTGTTGACCCCAAGGAGACATGGACTGCTTTCCAGATAGCCGAGGCAGCTATTCCGAGACACCTCTTCGCCGACATCCTGCGGCTGATCGCTGGACTGCGGTCGCCCGATCTATTGTTGGCATGAGGCGGTCGGCTGTCATGCGTTCGGGCAAGTCCTCAGGACCGGGGCGCCTTGGTGAAGACAACGTCAAGATACCTTGGACGGAAAGGGCTGCCGTCACCGGCACTGGTGCGTGGCAGCCCTCATGGCATGGTACTTTCTTGCCAACAACGCCACTTCACGCTTATATCGCCCTCAAGAAGGCATTCATCGGGTGGGTGTCGGATTGGAGTATCCGCAAGGTTCAGCTCACTATCGCCCATCACGGGTTTTGTAGACACCAGTCCAGGAAGGAGCAGAAAAAATGCAATTCACTGTTCCAGCAAGGGAGGGACGTGCTGTTACCGTCAATCGCGGTCAACACATACGTATCACCACGCCGCAAGGTGCACAGGCGGCAGATTTCTTCGCCTACAATGCGCAGAACACCGGGGAATGGCTTTCCGCGAATCACACTTGGGTAACAACATTCAACGTCAAACCACGAGAAGGCGACGTCCTCATCTCACGCTTTCGTCGGCCGATGCTCAAATTCACCAAAGATGGTGCCAGCGGCATCCATGACATGATGATCGCCGCCTGCGATCAATTTCGCTACGAGTTTTTTGGTTACCAGGGTCCGCATGCGAGCTGCTCAGAAAACCTCTGCGTCGCGATGCGGCGAGCGGGGCACCAGATCGACGTGATTCCGCAACCCATAAACCTATTCACAAACACCAATGTCGAGCACGACGGTTCTTTTAGATCGCCTCCAAATCCTGTGCCTCCGGGAGCATATGCCGAGCTTGAGGCTCTCATGGATTTGATCTGCGTGGTTTCGTCCTGTCCATTTGATTTGAATGTGAAAGGATGGACCATCAATGCAGGTAGTGGACCAACTGAACTACTTGTTGACGTCAACTGAAAGCATTGAAATTCCGTTCACCGCATGCCTAGTCTGCCATCTGAGACAATTGGTCTGCATGCGGAGGCCCAGCCGACATGGTTTGCCAGCTGCACTTGGTCTCATGTTGACCCCTAGCCGACTAGGCGTCACCGCTTGGTGGGATGTACCACGGGTCATCTTCCGTCTTCCATCGAGGCAGTCCATCTTCGATGTGGAACCAGGGGACCTGACTCTCGATACCGGAATGGTTGCCGGAGTACTTCTCCGGCGGAAAGAGTTCGGGATGGTCGAGCGTACCAACCATGATGCCTACGTGGTTCTGAATCGCCTTGTTTGCATTCCACATGGTTAGCGGAGTCCCGCAAATCGGGCAAAAGCTGCGCTGCTTGGGACGAGAGGAGCAATAAAAGGCCGGCTCTCCTTTCGTGAACCGAAAACCCTCGCGTTCGAAGATGGCGAATATTCCAAACAAGTTCCCCACGCTCTTCTGGCACATCCGACAGTGACAATAACCAACATCCCTCGGCTCGCCGGTAACTTCATATCGGACTGAGCCACACATACATCCACCCGTGTGTTTCTTCTCTTGCTCTGTCATTGCCAGATCTCCTCCTCGTCGCACGACTACACCATCCCACTTTACCAGTAATTGCGTTGCATGTCCGTTTCTGGCCCGTTTGAAACCTCACAGCGAGATTGTAGTTTGTCCGCTCATCGTGGCGGAGCTGACACTGAGCCCTCCATTCAATCTTCAAAATTTAGCAGTAGATGCGAAAACGACGTGAGTTCTTCACGCTCCGGGTTCCCGACGCATGCACCAAACATGAACTTCACTGTCAGGGATATCGGTTTCGCCTACAACGCGAAAACCACGACGCTGATAATAGCGCGTGTTCTCCATCGTGGGTGATTCCAAGTAACAGGGGAAGCCGTCACGATCTGCTGACTTAAACACAGGTTGCATTAACGCGTCGCCTATTCCTCGGCGCTGCCACTCGGGATGGACACCAAGCATGGCAAGATACCAGTGCGGCTCCGGCGCATATTGTGGGTGAAGGGTATCGAGTTGACCGATCAGGCGTTTGAAGCGCGCCATCGGTTCGGTACCAACCAGAGCGGGCAAGTGTGCCATTCCAGTTTCTACCAAGTCAACGTCAGTTGGTGCGGGAGCGTCCGGAGGAAACCACAGTGCGACGCCCCGCGCTGGCGCTGTGGTGACGAGCGGCGCGCCGCAGCGCAGAACAAAACGAAGCATAGCTCTCGCCAATAAGGTATTAAGCCGCTTTCTCTCGTTGATGTCAGGCAATACAAAGATGAGGCCAGGGTCAGCTGCGAAGGACCGAACTAGGACATCGGTGGCAGCGTCGATATCTCGAACAGTAAGTGGAATAGGTTCATTGCAAGCCATGGCACGCCTCTGGGCCGCTGTTATTTAGTACCGAAAGCAATCAATATATTGCGTATTTAACCTTCTCGCAATGACGAGCGCAGTGACCGCGCCATGCGCCAATCACGCCCTAGAATTTTGCTGCCGGTATGGCTGCCAGTTATTGTGCGCGACTTGAAAGTTTTTTGGCCAGATGATTCACGAGCTTAAGAGAAACTGCCGGATAGAGATCGGCGGTCCATCGAAGAAAAGTCACCACTCCGCTGCTGGCTCCCATGTCCGTTCCTGGCCCGAAGCCGACCTCACGGTCGTTTTGCAATATGTCCGCTCAGCTCGGTAGACCAGACATCGCGCCTGTGATGTCGGCTTTCTCCGAGAATTGGTCTGCTTATGGAGGCCAAGCCGACATGGGTTGATGATTGCACTTGGTCTCCTGTTGACCCGTTGCGGACATCATCAATAAGCGCGATAACTTCCACTGCGCCTAGTCTGCGTTGGGGGTATTTGGGGAGTACGCGATTTGTCAGATTTCAATGTCGGCTTCGTAATTTTTCCTGGACTCACACAACTCGACTTCACCGGCCCGTTTGAAGTCTTAAGCCGGCTGGGAACGCCTCCTTCGATCTCGGTCCCCAGCAAGTTCCCTCAATCGAAAACCCACGTTGTTGCGAAGACCATGCTACCGGTTTCGAGCGACCGCGGTCTCAGCATCATGCCCACCTGCACCTTCGACAGTTGTCCCCCGCTCCACCTGATTTGTGTGCCTGGTGGGGGTGCCGGAGTGGTAGATGCCCTCGCCGATGTCGAGACGGTGGACTTCATTCGCCGCCAGGGTGGGCAGGCACAGTACGTAACCTCCGTTTGCACTGGCGCCTTTCTTCTTGGTGCAGCCGGGTTGCTGAGGGGCCGTCGGGCGGCGACGCATTGGGCCTACGTTGACCTGTTGCCTTTGGTCGGCGCCAGTCACGAGAAGGCGCGCGTCGTGCGCGACGGCAATGTCTTCACGGCGGGCGGTGTATCGTCAGGGATTGACTTCGCATTCAGCATCGTGGCCGAACTTGCTGGGCCTGAGGTTGCGCAAGCCATCCAGCTTGGCATCGAGTACGACCCG
>JANNUW010000169.1:0-5699 GCA_031414095.1 Hyphomicrobium sp.
CGTCTCAGCAACGGAAAAATGCCGCTACTCCCCACGGAGCCAGCGGCAAGACGGTGCTCAGTGCTCGGCTCGGACACCAGGAACCCCAAGAGGCGGTCATTGTTTGGTGTGCCGACGACTTCTGCAACAAAATCGGCCAAAAGCAGAAATGTAATCCATCTTGAGCGCACTTGAAGGATAGTCACGAATGGCAGAATGCTGCCGATCTCATATCCCCCATCTGGCAAGTATCAGCCTAGTGTAAAAACTATCCGAATTTGTCGCTCGAAAATCTGAGATCAAATAATGAGTTAGTGAGTTTCATTGGGTGGGTGCCAAATGGCAAGCGACTTGCATTTTAGGTTCCAACCGCCATTATGCCGAACGACAGCGAATTGCATAGGTGGGACGGTCGGTAGATTCAAAACTGCAGGGGTGAGCCACATGTGGTCTCGATGGATAAGGCTGGCTTCCGTGATCATGGTTGTGGTGGCCATGATGCATCTTTCGAGCCGGGGGCTGGCGTCAGAGCCGATCCGCATTGGAGTCTCCCTGGGACTCACCGGTCAGTACCAGCAACCAGCGGCTATGCATAAGCGTGCCTATGAGCTATGGCGTGACGAGGTGAATGCGCGTGGCGGCATCATGGGGAGAACGGTCGAACTCGTCATCCGCGACGACAATAGCGATCCGGAATTGGCCAAAAAAATTTACGCGGAGTTCGTTTCCACAGGTTCGGTGGACCACATATTTGCGCCTTATTCCAGCCAGCTCACGGCTGCCGTCGCGCCAATCGCCGATGCCGCCGGGTTCCCCATGCTTGCTGCGGGTGCCGCAGCGGATGAACTTTGGAGCAAGGGCTATCACAATTTATTTGGCATACTGACTCCAGCCAGCCGCTACAGCCAGGGAATGTTGCGATTGGCGCATGATGCTGGACTTACGACAGTTGCCATCATGCACAGCGACGATCCTTTCTCCGTGCAGATTGCGAACGGTACGCGAAAGTGGGCTCCCTATCTGAAACTGAAGGTTCTCGTCGACGTCGAATTTGCGGGTGATGCAACCGATCTTACCGATGTGGTTCGGCAGGCGAAAAGCGCAAATGTCGATCTGCTCGTTGTCGCAGGCTATCTCAAAGAGGCAGTTAATGCACGTCAAGCGCTCATCAAACTTGACTGGTCGCCACCAGCATTCTTCGCAACAATTGGGCCGGCCCTTTCGGATTGGAAGGATATTTTTGAAAAGTCTGAAGACCACACCTTCGCCCCCTCCATCTGGGAGCCCAATGATTCGTATACCTATCCCCGATCCGAGGAATTCGCTTCTGCTTTCAAAGCCCGCTTCGGAACGGAGGCGTCGTACCACGCAGCAGCGGCCTATGCGGCGGGCCAAATTCTCGAGGCAGCCATGCTGACGTCGAAATCCGTTGATCATGATGGAGTGCGAGCAGCCATTGTCGATCTTGACACATACACGGTGCTCGGCCGCTTCGCTGTCGACCGCACGGGCATGCAGGTAAAGCGTCTTGACATGATTATCCAATGGCAAGTTGGCCGCAAGGAAATCGTCTGGCCTGAAGAAATCCACACATCGTCAGCGATTTTTGGAAAGGCCGTGAAGTGAGGTCGATCCGGCCATCGCTGCAACTGGTCATCCTCGGCCCGGCGATAGGGCTTATGCTCCTTGCCGGCCTGATACTCTACTTTCTGGTTCTGCGAACCGTTGGCAGTTATGCCGACGAGAATATCCGCGCCAGCCTCGATTCTCTCCTGCAAAACGCGGTTACAATTGCCGACTCGGAAGTGGACCGTCAGAATCGTGAAAGCCGTGTTGCGGATGCGGATGGCGCTCTGGTGTATCAACTTAATGCGCGCATCCGCTTTGAGGATTTTGCCCGTGACCAACGCGTGGGCCTGATTGTAGCCGCCGACGGTGCCCTGGATTTCGTGACTGGCGTGTCGCAGGAAAATGCAAAATCCATGCTTGAAAGTACCACTGGGCCGGGGACACGACAGATCAAGTCAGGGACAGGTGCAAGCTACTACACGGCCTCAGCGAATTTCACACCATGGAACTGGCAAATCCTGTTGGTTAAGGATGCCGCCGACTTCAATGCGCTAGTTCGAGAGGTTCAGCTCATTTACGGCGGCTCTGCCCTTGCACTCCTCGCAACTGTTGGCCTTTTGGTGTTTGGATTACGTCAGTTTATGGTGCGGCCGATCTATCAGATAGCAGCGGAATTCAGCGGCGGCCGCGCTCCTGCATACAGGGGCGTCAAGGAGCTTGAACATCTCTCCGACAGCATTGGCGCGATGCTGCAGTCGTTAGGCGCAAAAACCCTGCATCTCGAAACCACGCTGCAAAGCATGTCCGATGCAATTACCGTTTATGATGCCGATTTGAGGCTCGTGGCCTGGAACCCGCAATATCTGCGCGTTGGCCGCTATCCGGAAACGCTCATCCGGCACGGGATGCATTTTTCCGACCTCATGCGCTACAACATTGACCGCGGCGACTACGGGCCCGGCGATCCGGAAAAGCAGTTCGAGGAGATCATGGCTCGCGCCCGAACCCTCAATCCCCCACGATTTGAAGTCGACCGCGCCGACGGGACAAGTATGGAAGTACGCCGTGCGCCCATGCCGGACGGCGGGTTCGTTACGACCTACACGGATATTACCGACCGCAGGCAGTCAGCGCGGTTCGAAGCGGCCAACTTGGCCAAATCGCGTTTTCTCGAGAACATGAGCCACGACTTAAGAAAGCCCATTGCGGCGGTGATTGAAGATTGCCAGCTTCTGCTTATCGGCGAAGGGAGCGGTCTTGGCAAATCCGAACGGACCATTGTCGAAAATGTCCGCGATAATTCCACCCATCTCTTGGGCATGGTCGATGAGCTTTTGGAAATGTCCCGCATTGAGGCAGGCCAAGTGGACGTGAAGCCAACTGCCGTTGAGGTGCCTGCTGCGGTGGCCCAGGCCTTGCGGGTGATAGAACCCGCTGCAAAGGCCAAGGGTCTTGTTCTCAAAACCAACATGGAAAATGAACTGGAAGCATGCACCGATGGAAGACTTCTTGCACGCATTCTCATGAATTTACTTGGCAATGCAGTGGAATACACAAGCAAAGGGTCCATCGCTGTGACTTCGCGGCGTGACGGTGTCAATCTTGAAGTCAAAGTTTCCGATACTGGAAGCGGTATCCCTGCCGACAAGTTGGGACTCATCTTTGAAAAGTTTCAGCGGTTGCAATCCACGGCTGGAATCACGCGGCCCGGCATCGGACTTGGCCTCGGCCTCGCCATCAGCCGCGAGTTCGCCCATCTCCTGGGCGGTGACATCCGGGTCGAAAGCGAATTGGGCAAGGGTTCAATTTTCACGCTGACAATCCCAGCGGAATATAGTGAAGTGCGGCAATGAACCAGGACAACATGATACTTCTCGTCGATGACGATGCGGCGAACCTTCCCAGGATCACACAGGCGCTCCAGACACTTGAGTTGAGCATTGAGACAGCCGCAAACGGAATGGAGGCTCTAGAAGTCCTGGCTCGCCTTGCTGGCCCCCATGGATTTCCCGGCATTGTTATAACGGATCTCAAGATGCCGGTCATGGACGGGCTTGAGATTCTTAGCAGATCCCTGAAAATTGATGCCGATCTGCCAGTCATCCTTATTTCCGCCTTTGGCGAGATCGCAACCGCCGTCGAAGCCATGCGGACCGGGGCCTATGATTTTATCGAGCGCCCCTTTGATGTGGTGGCTCTTGTTTCCAAAGTGGGACGCGCGCTGGATAAGCGCAAGCTGGTGCTGGATAACCGGAGGCTTAAAACGGAACTTGCAAATCGTGCCGGCATCGCTTCCCGCCTCATCGGGAATTCCCCGGCAATCCAGGCTTTGCGCGATGAAATCGTCAATGTCGGAAGCACTGATGCAACCGTGCTCATCCACGGCGAGACGGGGACTGGCAAGGAAGTTGTTGCGCGTGCCTTGCACGAGTGCAGCCGCCGCAGCAAGGCGCGCTTTGTGGCGATCAATTGTGGAGCGCTTTCGGAGAACCTCATCGACAGTGAGTTGTTCGGGCACGAAGCAGGCGCTTTCACCGACGCCAAGCAGCGCCGCATTGGCCTCATTGAGTATGCCAAGGGCGGCACGCTGTTCCTTGATGAGATCGAGAGCATGCCCATCGGCTTGCAGGTGAAACTCCTGCGCATGCTGCAAGAGCGCCTGGTCACCCGCTTGGGCAGCAACGAGGAAATCAAGGTCGATATTCGCCTTATCGCTGCAACGAAGGCCGATTTGTTGGACGCTGCAAAGCGGCGCGAGTTCCGCGAGGACCTCTATTTCCGCCTTGGTGTCGCCGAACTTCGCATTCCATCACTCAACAACCGGCGCGAGGATATTCCTCTGCTGTTTGAGCATTTTGCACAGGAATTCTCGAATGTATATCAACGCCCTGTCTCATCGCTTTCGGGTGAAGACATCGAACGGCTCATGGCACATAACTGGCGTGGCAACGTGCGGGAATTGCGCAACGTCGCCGAACGTTTCGTGCTGGGCCTCGGCCAGAAAAAGGAAGGCATTGCCCACGTGCTTGATAGTGACGGAGGGCGCGCAAAGGCCCTTCCTGAGCAGATGGATGCGGTAGAGTCCGTCTTTATCCAAACGGCATTGCAGGACAGCAATGGCAATATCCAGGCGGCGGCCGATGCCCTGGGAATTCCGCGGCGCACGCTTAACGAAAAGATGCGCAAATACGGCCTTGAGCGGAAAGACTATCGCTAGGCGATGTTCTGCCAGCTGTTGCCGGACTGCTGGCAAGTCTTTGCCGTGCAACCAGTGCCAGTTGCCAAATCTCAA
This sequence comes from Hyphomicrobium sp., assembly GCA_031414095.1. Classification (GTDB taxonomy): domain Bacteria; phylum Pseudomonadota; class Alphaproteobacteria; order Rhizobiales; family Hyphomicrobiaceae; genus JANNFX01. Next base: position 4,841 of record JANNUW010000169.1, read on the forward strand.
AATATTATCCTCGCCAATCAATGACATGGGATTTTTTCAGATCAGTCGTTGAGCTGGCAAGGCCGTTGCAATGCAGCTTCCCAAGGCGAAAGCCAAGGAGCCTGTCAATGAGCATTGAACTCAAGTTCGAAATTCTGATCCTGGCTGGTTACTTCGCAGCCCGATATCTGTGGCGCTTATTTGGCAAGCGCCCTCCACCTTCGAACGTCAACAATGATTCACCGAATTGGTGACACCTCAAAACGGGTGCGCGAGTTCAAGCGAGGAGATGTCCATGATACTGGCGAATACTCCAAAGGGACCTGAAGAAGGTCCGGCTGAAAGGGCTGGGCGTTTAGACGGGAGCTTGCACCATAAGACTGTCCGGCAGTTCGCCATAAACAAATGGTGGCATACGCTATTTCTTTCCTTATTCTCTATAGCTTTTGGTCTAGGGTTCTCAAGTCCCCCGATGATAGCTTTTTTGCAGTTTCCTTGGGATGACTCAACCTTTGGGCAGAAGCTGATAATATTGCTATTCGCTCCACTCCAAAGTTTCTTCGGCATATGGATCTTTATCGACGCTGTTGCGGCCTGGTGGGCTCCCAACACGCTTACGTTTGACGGCAACGGGGTACTCATATTGCAGAGCCTTGCACGTCGCCGACACGTCGTCATCAATGACATAAGGAAAGTTGTGCTTGCAAAACAGAACGACGGCGAAAGTAACGATGATGCGCTAGGACGTGTTGACAAACAGGATTCCCAAATCAGTCACGTTCTGATTCAAGGTAGCTTTGGAGGAGGCTACCGTGATCCGAGATTTGATGAGCGACAGGGAATGGGCCTGTCTTGAACCGTTTGCAATTTCACGTGGGGC
>JANNUW010000170.1:0-5352 GCA_031414095.1 Hyphomicrobium sp.
GGAAGCCAACAAGGCTGGCGCGACGGAGTTCCAGTACTTCAAGGGCGTCAATATCGACTTCTCGCTCGCCAACCCCTACGTCGTAGCCGGCCTGCTGCTCGGCGGTCTGATCCCGTTCCTGTTCGGTGGTATGGCGATGACCGCCGTCGGCCGTGCAGCTGGTTCGGTGGTCGAAGAAGTTCGCCGCCAGTTCAAGCAGAAGCCTGGCATCATGAAGGGCACGGAGCGTCCCGACTACGCGCGCGCCGTCGACCTGCTGACGCAGGCTGCCATCAAGGAAATGGTGTTGCCGTCGTTGCTGCCAGTGCTGTCGCCGATCGTGCTCTACTTCGCGATCAACGCCATTGCCGGTAAGGGCGCTGCCTTCTCGGCTGTTGGCGCCATGCTGCTCGGCGTCATCGTCACGGGTCTCTTCGTTGCTATCTCGATGACCTCGGGCGGCGGCGCTTGGGACAACGCCAAGAAGAGCTTCGAAGACGGATTCGTCGACAAGGACGGCGTCAAGCATCTGAAGGGCTCGGAAGCTCATAAGGCGTCCGTGACCGGCGACACCGTCGGCGATCCCTACAAGGATACCGCTGGCCCCGCCGTCAACCCGGCCATCAAGATCGCCAACATCGTGGCGCTCCTGCTGCTCGCAGTCCTCGCGCACCAGTAAGCGCGAAGGCTCAAGTTAAACGAGAACGAACAAGCCCCGCCTCATAACGAGGGCGGGGCTTTTTTTGTGCGACGCGTTTATGCGAGTTGGCTATCGCGCGAATCATTTCGAAGTTCCCGATTCACCGGCCAGGGATGCCGTCGAATGACTGAACCAGTGGTGAATCACCACAGGATGATACCAATGACGCGATATTTCACGGCCATCATTGAACGCGAAGCTTGTGCAATCTTAAGCGCGGCCGGTTTTGTCGAAGTTCGTCGTCGCGGCAGTCACGTCATAATGCAGCGTCAAACGGGGACTCGACTGTGACGGTTCCAGTACCAGACCACTCCGAGTTACGCATCGGAACTTTGTCGTCGATCATTCGTCAGAGCGGTTTGCAACGAGAGCTATTTGAAACGTAATTCCGGCCCGGGAGTTTCCTCCCGGGCGTTTTGGTTTTCTTGGACGTGGCGTGGAGGCGAAGCGTACTTCGCCCGGGCGCCGAGGCTGGCCGCGATCTGATCGAGCACGGGCTTCAGCACGCCGGAGACGCCGGGAATGGCGAGCGCCTTCGTGATCATATCAGCGACGCCGGGCATGACGCCCGAAATCATCACGACCAGAGGATGACGGGCTTCGGCCGGCAACGCGCTCGCGCCGGTCTTGACCTTGTCAAGTTGAGCCAGGATGTCCTGCAGTTTGGGCAAAGCCGTCTTGGCGCTCGTCTCGTCGTTGACGCCGGTCAATGTGCCCTTGAAGCCATCGAGAATCTTCGTCATTTGTCCCGATAGCTCAGCTCCCGGCAATGCCAGAGGCGCGGCGGCAGACGGCGTTGGCGCTGCTGTTTTTTCGATCTGAACCAGTCCGCCGTCGCGGCCGGCCACATAATAAAGTGCGAGCGCTGCTAACGCGGCGGGCACGAGGTATTTCCAGATACCCGCGCCTTCGGCTGTGCGAGACGGCATCCTTGGAGCCATGGAAGGAGCGGCCGCCGGGCGCGAGTCTTTCGCTGAAGTCGACAACGAGTCGAGCAGTCCCGAGCCCGCTAAAAGATCCGAGAACCCGGCTGGCATGGCAGCCGAGATGTTGCTCTTCTGACCGGCCAGCATGCTGGCTAAGCCGCCTGCATCGAGGTTGCTCGCCTTTTGCTGCTGTGCGAGCCCGCCGAGCACGACCGGCGCGAGCATGCCCATGAGCGATGTACTCTGGTTGCCGGTGAGGCCGGTAAACTTACCGACAGCATCTGCAAGCGCGCTTTTCGACGAGCCGCCGAGCAGAGATCCCAGAGCGCTGTTGCCCTTGTCGGTGAAACTTTGTTGTTCCGCTCCGCCGATCAGATTGCCGAGATTGCCGAGCATGCCCGTGTCCTGCCGTCCGAGCGCCGAGGACAGATCCGCTGCACCACTCGATGTGGCGGCTTTTCCGGCGAGGCCAGCAAGGATGGCGGGCACAATAGCCGCAATGGCCTTCCCGGCGAGGCCCTGATTGATGCCCAGGCTCGATGCAATCTTGTTGATGATCACGGGTGCAAGCAACTGCATAATGGTGGAGACAATGTTCATGACGAAACCTTTCAGCGGGGCGCATGGGGGGAGGCCGTAAGACTGCGTGGCGCCGACCGTAGATATATACGCCTGCGGACGAATACACCCCTGGCTATTTGTGCCAAGTGTTTCACGCGTTCGTGAGCGCGCGACTTGAATTCGCCACGTTTAAGCTCGGCGATTAAAATAAAAAGTTGGCGGCCGTCACTTTCCCAAGTCGAGATTTATCCAGACCGGAACATGATCGGACGGCTTCTCCCAGGCGCGTGTAAAGCGGTCGACGCCAGCCGACGCGAGCCGGTCCGCCGCCTGCGGCGACAACAGTAAATGATCAATGCGGATGCCATTGTCTTTCTCGAACGCGCCGGCCTGATAATCCCAAAACGTAAAGACGCCGGGACCGGGCTCACAGGCCCTCAGGGCATCGGTGTAGCCGAGGTTTATCAATCCTCTGAAAGCGCTTCGGCTTTCAGGTTGAAAGAGTGCATCGCCGGTCCACGCGGCTGGCCGCTTGGCATCCACGGCTTCGGGGATGACATTGAAGTCGCCAGCTAAAACAACCGGCATCTCATCGTCGAGCAGTTCCTTGGCGCGCGATCTTAGGCGCTTCATCCAACCGAGTTTATAGCCAAACTTCGGACTTTCGACCGGATTGCCGTTGGGCAAATAAATGGACGCAATTTTCACCGCACCGCCGGGCCGCGAGATGGTCGCCTCCATGTATCGCGAATGATCGTCGCTGTCGTCGCCTGGCAACTGCCGCGTGATATCTTCAAGAGGAAACTTGGATGCGATAGCGACCCCGTTGAACCCTTTTTGGCCATGCGTCTGAATCTGGTAGCCGGCGTCTTCGAATATCCAGCACGGGAAACCTTCGTCGACGTTTTTAATCTCCTGCAAGCACAACACGTCGGGTGAAGCTTCGCGTAGATACGCTGCCACGCCCTCAGCGCGGGCTTTCACGCCGTTGATATTCCATGTGACGATTTTCATGTTTTCTTTGTCAGCAAACGGTTCACATGGAGAAGCTGGTGCCACAGCCGCACGACGACGTGGCGTTTGGATTTTGGATCTTAAACGACGCGCCGATCAGGTCGTCGACGAAGTCGATTTGCGACCCCGACATATATTCGAGTGACACCGGGTCGATGAGAACCTTGGCCCCGGCCTTCTCGATGATGAAGTCATCGGTTTGCGGTTCGCCTCCGACGAGATCAAATTTATAGCTAAAGCCCGAGCAGCCGCCGCCCTCGACCGAAATGCGCAGCGCCGGCGCAGAGGGGTCGGTTGCCGCAATTTGTGAGATGCGGCTCGCGGCGCGATCAGTCAGCGATACAGGATGGATGTCCATAGGTGGCCTTTCGGAGACGAGCGGCATGCCCCGTAAAGGACGCTGCCAAACCGCTGTGCTAGACTGCATTACATAGGAGAATCGGCTGCTTTTACAACATGGAAGCGCGCCCGGCGGCAGGCCCAAGGGCCCCAGACCTTTTGCGAGACGATTGTGGCCCACAGTTATGGTGAAGACTTGGAGCCCGGGCAGCGGTCGCCGGCCAGCTATTCGGCGGGCGTTATCGCGAGTCTGGGGCGGCTTTACACCGAACCCGCGTGCCCGAGCCGCAGTCCGTTTCAGCGCGACCGCGACCGGGTTTTGCATTCGACGGCTTTCAGGCGGCTGACGCACAAGACGCAGGTCTTCGTGTTCCATGAAGGTGATCATTACCGCACGCGCCTCACCCACAGCTTGGAAGTCGCGCAGATTGCCCGCACCATCGCCCGGCAATTGCGGCTCGATGAGGACCTGGCGGAGGCCTTGGCACTGGCGCATGATTTGGGTCATTCGCCGTTCGGTCATGCTGGCGAGCGAGCGCTCGACGCGTGCATGGAAAACTACGGCGGGTTCGATCACAACGCGCAAAGCCTGCGCGTGGTCATGGCGCTCGAACGCAAGTACATGGGCTTTAATGGGCTCAACTTGACGTGGGAGACGCTCGAAGGTCTCGCCAAGCACAACGGGCCGATAGCCGGCAACCCCGACGATCCTGTCTTGAAAGTCATGCGCCGGCTGGAAAGCTGGCACGGCATCAATCCGGAGCAATGGGCCTCGGGTGAAGCGCAGGTCGCGAGCCTTGCCGATGATATCGCCTATCTCAATCACGACATCGACGATGGTTTGCGGGCGGGTCTACTTTTCCTCGATGATCTGACAGGCGTGCCGCTTGCGGGCGCGTGTGCTGCGGCTGCCAGACGTGACATTGCCTCCGGCAGCGAGTCGCGCGTAATCTACGAAGTCTCGCGCCGCATGATCACTCTCATGATCGGCGACGTCGTGCGCGAAACGCGCAGGCGCCTTGCGGCACTGGCTCCGGCAGATGCGAACGATATTCGCGCCGCGGCCCAAGCGACCGTCGCCTTTTCACCAGCCGTGGCAACGGACATCACAGCGCTGCGTGCATTTTTGTTCGAGCGAGTCTATCGCCACGAACGGGTGGCGCGCGTGATGGCCGGCGCCGAGCAGATCGTCACCGATCTGTTTGCCCGCTATCGCGACCCCGATGATCCCGCGGGATTGCCGCTCGCGTGGGTCGAAATCATGCGGCCGCTCGACGAACGCGGCCAGGCGCGCGTCGCGGCCGACTATCTCGCCGGCCAAACCGACCGCTACGCCCTTGACGAGCACCACCGTTTGTTTAAGGCCACACCTGAGTTGCGGTAGTTGCGGCAGCCCGGCAGCCGGAAGCCGCCAAGGGAGCCAAAAACAGGTGTCATCCTCGGGCTTGTCCCACGGATGTCCGGTTTAGATTTGTGGCCCAGACGGCAGGTGTTTACATGACAACGAGAAAAGACGCTTGCGATTTTAGCGGGACAAAGTTTTCGCGAGACCGAGTCACCTCTCCCTCAGCGTCATGGCGCGCGACCGTTTGCGAGTCCCCTTGCGGGATCGCGCAGCGATCGCGCGTCAGCGCGTCAGCGCGTCAGGCGGCCACCCACGACAAGCCTCAATGGGCATTTGCTGATAGTAATGCCCGTTGCAGCAATTATCTTCGAGCCTCGACAGCGGCCCTGGCGGACACTTGTCGTGGGTGGCCGCCTTCGCGGCCATGACGGTAATTGGGGAGGAGCGTTGTCAACCGGACAGCCGTGGGCTTGTCCCGAGGAACCCAT
>JANNUW010000171.1:0-10173 GCA_031414095.1 Hyphomicrobium sp.
CCCACATGCGTATCGGGCTTGTCGTATATCACGATCGCGGCCCCGTCTTCGTCGGCAAGGGGATCGCCTTCCAAAGCACCCGGCTGTAATTGAGACGTCACGAATTCAACCTCGGCTTCGCCCGAGGCACCCACGAAAATATTCGGGAGATCGCCGGCCGCCGGTCCCTCGTCGTTGAGAAGACCCTGTCCTGATCCCAGTGGATTGAGAATACCGCCTGCACTGGAGAAGTCACCCTCGCATTTGCCGGTTTCGTGCACTTTTACGGCATGTCCGCCAGGCGTCAGGCCGGTGACTTTCAAGCGCAAAAAGCCGCCACCGGGGGCCGGCATGATCTCGACGCGACCCGCCGCCGTGCCATCGCGCAGTTTGAGTTCGGCCGAAATCGTTTCGGCGGCAAACGCCGATCCCGCCCAAAGTGCCATGCCAACGCTGGCCAAAGTGCGTGCGATGCGCCGTTGAACAGTTGCGATCATGGCCGGTTACTCCAAGTTACTTGAGCGCGGCAGCACAACCCAGGCATCGAGGTCGAGGATGACCCCGTCTGCGTAGTCGCCCGCAGGTGACTTCAAAGGAAAGCTGGCGCAATCCTGATTTTTAACCGCGACCAGCCGAATGCGAAGTGCGCCGACATCGGTACGGCCGGGGATTTCGGCTTTTTCGAGAACCTCCGACCAAGCGTAGACGGTATCGCCGGCAAACAGCGGGGCGACGTGCCGCCCGCCGTTAATGGCCGCCAAATGGAACGCGTTATTGAGGCCATTAAACGACAGCGCACGGGCGAGCGAAATCACGACGCCGCCGTAAACAATGCGCTTGCCGAAGCGGCCCTTGGCTTCGGTGTGCTGGTTGAAATGCACTTTGGCGGTATTTTGATAGAGCCGGGCCGCCATCTGGTGCTCGGCTTCTTCCATGGTCATGCCGTCGACATGGTCGATGCGCTCGCCCGCCTCGTAGTCGCCCCACAGATGCGGCGAGCCCGACAGCGCCGTGTCGTAGGCCGAGGCCTTAAGGGCGGGAACCGAGGTCGCGAGTTCGGCCGGATCGACGCGGTCTTTGAGTTTGGGCACGATGGCGTCAGGCGACGGACTGTCCTTGTCGCGCTTACGGACCATGACCCAGCGACAGTATTCGAGCACCACGTCGCCGTGCTGATTGCGTCCGGTCGAGCGGACGTAAACGGTGCCGGTCTCGCGATTGGAATTTTCTTTGAGCCCGATCACTTCCGAGACGGTCGAAAGCGTATCTCCAGGGTAGACGGCCTTCAAGAATTTGCCTTCCGCGTAGCCGAGATTGGCGATGGCGTTGAGCGAAATATCAGGCACGGTTTTACCAAATACCAAGTGAAACATCAGAAGGTCGTCAACCGGTGCCTGCGGGTAACCGATGCCGCACGCGAAGGTGTCGGCGGATTGGACAGCGAACCGGGGGCCGTAAAGGCTCTGATAGACGGCAACGTCGCCCTGCGTGACTGTGCGTGGCGTTGCGTGGATCAGAATCTGGCCAAACTTGAAGTCTTCAAAAAAGTTTCCGGGGTTAGTTTTGGTCGTCATCATCGCGTGCGTGCTCTCGTGCCTAAAAGGCCTGTCTTAGGGCGACGTCATGCGCCAATCCCCGCCTTTACTGCAACGCCCCCAAGGTCGCAGGTTTTGCTTGGCTCGCGACGACACCCCTTCGGGGAGCCGGCCGCTGCTCGCGCTAGAACCACTCCTCGATTTCGGTGACGGCTTGTGAAATGGCGACTGTGCGCTGGGCCTGGACGAGATGCAGCCGCTCGACCATGCGTCCATCGACCGTGATGACACCTTTATGCGCGTTGTCGGGCCGGGCGAATGCATCCATGATCTTGTGCGACCACGCCACCTCTTCGTCCGACGGCGAAAAAGCCTCGTTGCACGGTGCGATTTGCGAGGGGTGGATCAGCGTCTTGCCGTCCATGCCCATGGTGCGGCCGTGCTCGCACTCGGCGCGCAGGCCGGCCTCGTCTTTGAAATCGTTATAGACGCCATCGATGATGTCGAGCTTGTAAGACCGCGCCGCCAGCATCGTCATGGCAAGCCATGGGACCACCGCAAACCGGTCTCCGAGCGCCCGCGCCCGGCTCTCTTTCAACAGATCGTTGGTGCCCATGACGAGGCACGACAGCCGGTTTTCGGGATCGCGTGCGGCCGCCGCAATTTCGCGCGCGAACAGAACAGCGATCGGCATCTCGATCATTGCCCAAATTTTGGTTTTCTCGGGCGCGTTGACCGATTTCAGAATTTTCGCGGCACTGATGATGTCGCCCGGGTGGGCGACCTTCGGAATAAGGATCGCATCGGGAGCGGCTTCAGCCGCGGCTAGAATATCTGCGGTGCCCCAAACGGTTTCGAGGGCGTTGGGCCGAATGATCAATTCCCGGCGGCCATAACCGCCCTCTTTGACGGCGGCACAAACGTTGGCGCGGGCCGCGACTTTTGCCTCGGGCGCGACGGAATCTTCAAGGTCGAGGATCAGGGCGTCGGCGGGCAGCGATTTGGCTTTTTCAAGCGCTCGCTGGTTGGCGCCGGGCATGTAGAGTACGCTGCGTCGCGGGCGGACCTGCATCAATGGGTTCCATAGGGCGGTGAAGTACGATATTGCATCGCAACAATACATTGAACTGCCGGATCGCCAACCTGAACTTTCGCCCACAGAACAGCTTTTCAGACAGCGCTGACGATTGTCTGCGTAACGCAGGACGTTGCAATGGCTAAACCCGGTTTTCTGCCGGCATTCCTGCATCACGAGGCGGCAGGCGGGGTGACGCTGTTCGTAGCAGCTGTTGTTGCGATGGCACTGGCGAACTCGCCATTGGCCATTCCTTACGCAAACTTGCTGGACCAAAACATCCGCTTGGGCGCGGGTGTTACATCGCTTGAAAAAACCGTCGGCCATTGGATCAACGATGGTCTCATGGTGCTTTTTTTCTTTGTCGTTGGCCTCGAGATCAAGCGGGAATTGGCTGCAGGCGAACTGTCGACGGCCAAGAGTGCCGCTCTGCCTTTCATTGCGGCGCTGGGCGGAATGATCGTACCCGCCCTGATTTACGTTTCCATCAACGCCGCGCAGCCTGAGACGTTGAATGGCTGGGCGATCCCGTGCGCTACCGACATCGCGTTTGCGGTCGGCGTGCTGGCTCTGTTGGGGTCACGCATCCCGCCCGCCCTGAAGATTTTTCTGTTAGCGCTCGCGATCATCGACGATCTGGGTGCCATTTTGATCATTGCAATTTTCTACACTGCCGGCCTGTCACTTAGCGCGCTGGCGCTGGCCGCGCTGGGCGTGGCGGCGCTGGTGGCTCTCAATCGAAGCGGCGTTACGAGAATCACGCCCTATGCGGCCGCGGGATTCTTTGTGTGGTTGTGCGTCCTGAAATCGGGCGTGCATGCAACACTGGCCGGCGTCATCACCGCCCTAGCGATGCCGCTTCCAGACCACAACGGCGATACCGGCGAAACGAAATCGCCCCTAATATGGCTGCAAAACACACTGCACCCGTGGGTCACATTTGGCGTGCTGCCGTTGTTTGCGCTCGCCAATGCAGGCGTGTCACTCGCAGGCTTTACGTTTGCGTCGTTGGCAGAGCCCCTGCCGCTTGGCATCATCTTGGGTTTGGTTGTGGGCAAGCCAATTGGCGTGTTTGTATTTTCGTGGGCGGCGATCGCGGGCGGGCTGGCGGATCGCCCTTCTGGCGCATCTTGGGCCCAAATTTTAGGCATCGGCGTGCTCGCTGGAATTGGCTTTACTATGAGCCTATTTATAGGGATGTTGGCATTCATGCAGCCTGAGTTCGCGTCCCCTGTCCGCCTCAGTGTGCTGGTCTCGTCGATTGCCGCGGGGTGTACGGGTTATGCGATCTTGAGACTAGCGCCGCCTATGTCGGATGAAAAAAATACACCGCTCAAATAAAAGAACCGCCCATGTCATCATTTCCAGAATCGCTGACCGATCGCTTCCGCCGCTTCAAGTTCCGTCATTTCGTACCCAACGCCGACCATTACGAGGAACTGGCGACCTACGGCCAGAGCCCGGAAGTCATGGTGATTTCCTGCTGCGATAGCCGGGTCGACCCCGAGACGATTTTCAGTGCCATGCCGGGCGAATTGTTTGTCGTGCGCAACGTCGCCAATCTGGTGCCGCCTTATGAGACGGGCGGCAAGTTTCACGGCGTCAGTACCGCCATCGAATTTGCCGTTCTGAATTTACGCATCAAACATTTGGTCGTCATGGGCCACTCGGGCTGCGGCGGCGTCAAAGCCTGCCTCGATCAGTCGGCAGCGATCCAAACCGAAGCAAAATTTATTTCGCGCTGGATGTCGATGCTGGACGATGCGCGTTTGCGCGTGCTCGCCTCCCACCAGACGAGTTCGCAGGCCGAGAAATTGAAGGCCTTGGAAATGGAAGGCGTCAAGACGTCGATCAAAAACCTGCGCACGTTTCCGTTTGTGCAGGACGTCGAAAGCAAGGGGCGGCTCAATTTACACGGTGCCTATTTCGACATTGCGTCGGGCACGCTCTCGGTGCTCAACCATTCGCGCGGGGAGTTCTTCACGCTGTAACAATCAGCCGAACTATTTCGCAGCCGCAGGTGCGGCCGGCGATGATAGCGGCGCGTTCTTGGCGGCCTCGATGGCGGGCAGCAGTTGCTGCCTCAGGTTTTCTGCGGTGATCTGGCCGATGTGCTTGTAGGCGATCCGGCCGTCGCCACGCACCACAAAGGTCTCGGGCATGCCATAGACGCCCCACTCGATGGAGCCGCGCCCTTTTGGATCGGTTCCAATTGCTGCGAACGGATTGCCGTATTCGTCGAGGAAGCGGCGCGCAGCTTCGGGCTGGTCTTTATAGTTGACGCTGAAAACCTGTATGTCCGCTTGTTTGCGAAGTTCGGTCAGAAGGGGCAGCTCCACGGCACACGGCACGCACCACGATGCCCAGAAATTGACGACGCTGACCTTGCCCTTGGATAAGTCGGCCAAGCCAAAGCCGCGCACGGCGCGGCCGGTGTCGGCGCGCCGGTCGAGGGCGTCGAAGGTCACGTCAGGCGCCATTTTTCCAATCAATGCCGAAGGCAAACGCGACGGATCGGCCGTCTTAAGGGCATAGGTGAACGCTGCCGCGATCACCGCAAAAATGACGACAGGGACAATAACCCAGCCGGCATTGCGCGCGTTTGTTGTGTCGAGCCGCGAGCCTGGCGTCGGTTTGAAAGATCCCTGCGTCATGTGCTCTAAGACCCGGTTCCAGCGTCGGCTTGGCTCATTGGCCGCGATGTCCGGCGTTTGATACCACGCGCTTCGAGGGCTGCCAGTGTTCGCTCCTGGGCTTTACCGTCAAGCCAAAGCCACGCCAGCACAGCCGCCAGTACGGCGATGAAGACTCCGTAGGCAGCCCAGATAAATGCCGCGTGCGGGCCCAGATCCATCAGCGCGCCTCCGGCAATGACGTTTGCTCTGGTAATGAAGTCTGAGCCCGTTCGACAGCGGCCAGCGTCAACGATTTCACGCGGCGGCGGAGAATTTCATTTCGCATGCCCTTCATGTGCATGGCCAGAAACAGCACCGTGAAGCCAAGCGCCGAAATTAACAGCGGCGTGCGCATGCTGGGATCGACTGTCTGCGTAAAGCCCGTCGAGGGTTGATGCAGGGTGTTCCACCAGTCGACCGAGAATTTAATGACCGGCAAGATGGCGACGCCCACGAGTCCCAGAATGGCAGTCAGCTTGGCTGCCGCGCTCTCGTCTTCGACAGAGTTTCTAAGCGCAATGAGCCCCATATAGAGAAAGAAGAGGACGAGCACAGACGTCAGCCGCGCGTCCCATACCCAATAGGTGCCCCACATGGGCTTTCCCCATAGCGAGCCCGTGATCAGCGCCAGCAGCGTGAAGGCCGCGCCGAGGGGCGCTGCAGCCTTTGCCGAAACATCGGCCAAAGGGTGCCTGAAGACCAGGAGCCCGAAGCTCGATAGCGCGACGATGCCGTAGCCCATCATGGCGAGCCAGGCGGCCGGAACGTGGATGTACATGATCTTGACCGTCTCGCCCTGCTGATAGTCGGCGGGCGCTATGAAGAACACTTTGTACATGGCAATGGCGATGAGCGCGCCAGCAAGGGCCCAGAGCCACGGCAGCACGAGGGCTGACAGCTCCATGAAACGGGTCGGATTGGCAAGTCTCTGCGTCAAGGTCTGTGTTTGCATGAGTGTGATCTAGTCAACTGGTCCTGATGGTGCAATCGGCAACTGGCATTGCGCTTACTGCATCTGAATGCGCAGGGCCGCGGCAGCTGCCAACGGACCTACAACGAGAGAGACGAGCGAAACGGCACTCAGAATAAGGAACGATGATGACGCCCCCTGCGGACCACTGAGCGCGGCATTGACCGCCGAAATGCCAAAAATCAAGGTAGGCACGTAAAGCGGCAGCACGAGTAGCGCCAGCAAGAGACCGCCGCGCCGTGTTTTGAGCGTCAAAGCCGCCCCGATCGACCCCAAAAAGCTGATCGCGGGGATACCAAGCCCCATGCTCGCGATCAGAACCGGATAGGCTTTGAGATCGAGGTTCAGCATCAGCGCGAGAACGGGCGTGATCACGACCAGTGGCACACCCGTCGTCAAGGCGTGCGCCAGCGCCTTCGCCCCGGCCATCAGTTCGAGCGGTAACGGCCCTGCCGCGATCGCCTCGAGCGAGCCGTCCTCGTAATCGGTCTCAAACATGCGGCTGAGCGACAGCAGAGCCGCCAGCAGCAGAGCGATCCACAGAATGCCCGGCGCAATGCGCGACAGCAGATTGAGATCGGGTCCAAGCCCCAACGGCAGCAGGGACACCACGATCAAGTAAAACCCGAGCGCCGTGCCGAGCGCGCCGCCGTCGCGCAACGCCAATCGCAGATCGCGCTTCAAAAGGGTGAAAAACGCGCTCATGCCGCTTCTGCCGCAATTTTGGCGCCGAGCTGCAACGTGCGCGGCGCCTTGATGGCAAGCGGAAGGTGGGTGGCGATTACGGCCATGCCGCCGTTTGCCGTATGCGCATCGACGAGTTGGCAAACGATGTCCGCCGACGCCGCATCGAGCGATCCGGTCGGCTCGTCGAGCAGCCATAGCGGACGCTGCGCCATGAGGACGCGCGCCAAACCCGCCCGGCGCTTTTGCCCCGCCGACAAGTATGCGGTTGGAATATCGGCGAGCGCATCGATATTGAGCCGCGCAAGCGCGTTATGAACACGACCCACGCTTCCCGCGCTTGGGTGCCCAGGAAGATAATCCGCCCAAAACTGCAAATTCTCGGCGACCGTCAGGCTGGCCTTCAAGCCGTTGAGATGCCCGACGTAATGGCACTGCTGTGCCAGATCTTCCTCGCCCCCGCCGTCGACCGATATCCGCCCCGCGGATGGTGCCAGCAGCCCCGCGAGGGCCCTAATCAGCGTCGTCTTACCGGCCCCGTTTGGGCCTGTGAGCAGCACGGCCTCGCCGGCCGCCACAGTCAAAGACAGATCGGCGATGATGGTTCGCGTCCCGCGCGCTACGCTCACGTTTTCAAGGATAAGCTTCAGCGGCTGAACCATGTAAAAGGCCGATTGTCCGAGCTAGCCGCCTTGCGCGGTACGACGCTTGAGAGTTCGAATGGGCGAGGCAACTCAGACGAACTGATGTTGCCTCAACCATGCCCGCCCCTGCTATGCCTGTTTGACATATGGCCGGGAGCAGTGACGCCCTGTATAACGAGGGTATCTCATCTTTCGCTAGCGCAAAACAGGGGCAACCCTCCGCCGGCGCTCCGGCGGCGCGGCGCGGGATGGGCGGTACGGCGCACGCGTGTGTTGCCGAGCAATGTAACCGCACCATCCAAAGCCCGCATCTTTTCAGGAGGACCGACCTTGAGCGCAACGTCAAAAGCCGTATTGGCCGTCAACTCTCTCGACAGCTTCAAATGCCGCAAGGTCCTCAAGGTCGGGAAGGTCTCGTACACGTACTATTCGCTGCCCGAAGCTGAAAAAAACGGCCTCAAGGGAATTTCCAAGCTGCCCTATTCGATGAAGGTGCTGCTCGAAAACCTGCTGCGCCATGAAGACGGGCGCACGGTAACCAAGGCCGACATTCAAGGCGTGTGCGAATGGCTCGCCGACAAAGGCAAGGCCGGCAAGGAAATCGGCTTTCGCCCCGCGCGCGTTCTGATGCAGGATTTCACGGGCGTTCCCGCTGTCGTCGATCTCGCTGCCATGCGCGACGGCATGACGGCCCTCGGCGGAGACCCGGCTAAGATCAACCCGCTTGTGCCGGTCGATCTCGTTATCGATCACTCGGTCATCGTCGACGAATTCGGTAGCGCCAAGTCGCTCGCGCACAACGTGGCGCTGGAATATGAGCGCAACTTGGAGCGCTACAATTTTCTGAAATGGGGCCAGGGCGCCTTCGACAATTTCCGCGTGGTGCCGCCCGGTACCGGCATCTGCCATCAGGTCAACCTCGAGTATCTTGCGCAAACCGTGTGGACGAGCGACGGCCCGGACGGCACGACGGTCGCCTATCCCGATACGCTGGTCGGCACCGACAGCCACACGACGATGGTCAACGGCTTGGCGGTGCTCGGCTGGGGCGTCGGCGGCATCGAAGCGGAAGCCGCAATGCTGGGCCAACCGCAGTCGATGATGCTGCCGGAAGTGATCGGCTTCAAAGTCACCAACAAGCTGACCGAGGGCGTGACCGCGACCGATCTCGTGCTGACGGTCACGGAAATGCTTCGCTTGAAGGGCGTCGTCAACAAGTTCGTCGAATTCTACGGTCCGGGCCTCGACGAGCTGACGCTGGCTGATCGCGCGACCATTGCCAACATGGCCCCCGAATACGGTGCCACCTGCGGCTTCTTCCCGGCTGACAGCGAGACGATCGCCTATCTCACGATCTCAGGCCGCACGACGGAGCGCATCGCGCTTGTCGAGGCTTACTGCAAAGCGCAGGGCTTGATGCGGACCAAGACGTCGGCCGATCCGGTTTTCACCGACACGCTTGAACTCGACCTCAGCTCTGTCGTGCCCTCGATGGCGGGTCCAAAGCGCCCTGAAGGCCGCATCGCGCTTTCTGGGATCAAGGACGGTTTCGAAACCGCTTTGACGAACGAGTACAAAAAGCCGGGTGAGATTGGCAAACGCGCGCGCGTGGCAGCCAAGAGCTTCGACATCGGTCACGGCGATGTCGTGATCGCCGCCATCACGAGCTGCACGAATACCTCGAACCCGAGCGTGCTGATCGCGGCTGGGCTGTTGGCGCGCAACGCCATCGAAAGAGGTCTGACGGCCAAGCCGTGGGTAAAGACGTCGCTTGCACCGGGCTCGCAGGTGGTCGCGGCCTATTTAGAAAAGTCCGGCTTGCAGCCCTATCTCGATCAGCTCGGCTTCAACGTTGTCGGCTTCGGGTGCACCACCTGCATTGGCAATTCCGGCCCACTTGCGCCTGAAATTTCAAGCGCCATCAACGACAACAATATCGTCGCCGCGGCCGTGCTGTCGGGCAACCGCAATTTCGAAGGCCGCGTCAGCCCTGACGTGCAGGCGAACTATCTCGCCTCGCCGCCGCTGGTGGTCGCCTATGCGCTCGCCGGCAGTGTGCAACGAGATTTGACGAGCGAACCGCTCGGCATGGATCGCGACGGCAAGCCGGTTTTTCTCAAGGACATCTGGCCGTCGTCGAAAGAGGTCCAGGCCTTCATCGCAGCCAACATCACGCGCGCGCTGTTCGTCGAACGCTACGCGGACGTCTTCAAGGGCGACGACGCCTGGCAGGCCATCGATACCTCAACCGGCATGACCTACGCCTGGAACAACCGCTCGACATATGTGCAAAACCCGCCCTACTTCGAGGGCATCTCGGCAACGCCCAAAGCTATCGGCGATATTACCGGCGCGCGTATTCTCGGGCTTTTCGGTGACAAGATCACGACCGACCACATCTCACCCGCCGGCTCCATCAAGGCTGCGAGCCCGGCCGGCAAATACCTGATGGACAACGGTGTGAAGTCGGCCGACTTCAATCAGTACGGCACGCGGCGCGGCAATCACGAGGTCATGATGCGCGGCACCTTCGCCAACATTCGCATCAAGAATTTCATGGCCAAGGATGCGAGCGGAGCCGTGAAGGAAGGCGGCTTGACGATCCATCAGC
>JANNUW010000172.1:0-2127 GCA_031414095.1 Hyphomicrobium sp.
TGGCAAATCGCGCAATGGGGCTCAGACGAAGAAGCTGAAAGCCGCCGCGCGTTGCGCGCGCAGGAATTCAACGCCGCCGCCCGGGTGCTGGCATTCCAGACGGCTTTGCAAGGCGAACGATGAAAGCCAGCGCCTTCTGAGGCGCTGGCTTTGTTTTGAAACGCATTACACGATGAACTCGAAGTCGTTGGTGCCCAGATTGTTGTTGCTTATCGTGGCGCCCGTGAATTGTGCAATCAGAATAACGCCGCCTGCGTTCGTGCCGTTGCTGTCGAACCAAAGGTTCTGCGCATCGTCTTCGAAAATGAACTGAGCGTTCGTGCCGGTTGCTGTGACGGTATTCGAGTTTGTAATTTCATTGGCGTCAAATGTATCGCCAAGGCCAAACTCCGAAAGGTTGACGAACAGGTTGTCAGAACCTTCGATGTAGCCACTGATGGTGTCAGAGCCCTGGCCGTTCTGGATCCATGCGAGTGTATTGCCGTACGTCATATTGAGGGTGTCTGATCCCGCGTCGCCGCGGATTTTGCCACCGTCTTCACTGCTGTTGATCGTGCCGCCACCATAAAGTGTGTCGGAGCCCGCACCGCCGAAGGCTGTGCCGCCGCCGGCATTTTGCAGATTGTCGGCAAAGGCCGTCCCGATAACATTTTCCACAGCAATGTAGCTGTCGCCAGTGGCGCCCTGACCGGAGGTGTTTACTGCCAGATAGGCCGTGATCGATCCGGTGCCGGCCGAGTAGTCGACGGTATCCAGCCCTGCGCCGCCATCGATGATGTCGGCATCGAGGTCCGCCCCGGGATTAAGGGTGTCGTTTCCGTCTCCGCCCCTCAAAGTGTCAGCGCCTTTGCCGGCGAGGAGCTTGTCGTTGCCAAGACCGCCGAACAATTTGTCGTTGCCAGTCCCGCCGTCGAGCAGGTCACTGCCCTTGCCGCCCTTCAGCGTGTCGTTGCCGCCCTTGCCGAACAATTTATCGTTGCCGGCGAGGCCGAAGAGAAAGTCATCGCCGTTGCTGCCATTGAGGGTGTCGTTAAATTTGGTGCCTACTTTAATAACCATGTCCGTTCTCCTTGCGAGGTATGAAAGCGCGCCTGCACACCGGCTTCGAAAAAGCCAACGGCGAGCGCCCGGACACCAACAGTGCGTGCAGATACGGTCCCGCGCTGTTCCCTAGGGAACCGCGGCCGGTGCGGCGGGGTCAGACATGCGGATCTGACCTCGAGAGCTCGACGTCTGCGCTTGATGCAATCTCACGAAGCGCCCCCCTTATGACCTTGGCGCAAGGGGTCAGACCCGCAGTATATGACCTCAAATGTCCGGGACAGGCTGTCGCAGCTGGTGTGGGAGTACGGGCCAATTTGGCCGTGCCGCCACGCTTGAAGTCTGCACGGTGCGTGCTATCCAGGCGCCTGAAAAACCCGTCCACTTAGAACCCCGCGAGGCCCCATGAAAGACGTGATCGATGAGCTCAACAAGCGCCGCGCCGATGCCAAGCTCGGCGGCGGGATCAAGCGCATTGAGGCACAGCACGCCAAGGGCAAGCTGACCGCGCGCGAACGCGTCGAGCTGTTGATGGACGAAAACTCGTTTGAAGAGTTCGATACCTTCGTCGAGCATCGCTGCACCGAATTCGGCATGGAAAAGAACAAGACGCCGGGCGACGGCGTCGTCACCGGCTGGGGCACGATCAACGGCCGCGTCGTCTACGTGTTCGCCAAGGACTTCACGGTGCTCGGCGGCTCGCTGTCGGAAACCCACGCGCGCAAGATGACTAAAATCCAGGACATGGCGCTGAAGAACCGCGCGCCCATCATTGGCCTGTTCGATGCCGGAGGCGCGCGCATCCAAGAGGGCGTCGATGCGCTCGGCGGATATGGCGAGGTGTTCACGCGCAACGTCATGGCGTCGGGCGTCATCCCGCAAATCTCTGTCATCATGGGGCCGTGCGCGGGCGGCGACGTCTACTCGCCGGCCATGACCGACTTTATCTTCATGGTGCGCGATACGAGCTACATGTTCGTCACCGGGCCTGACGTCGTCAAAGCTGTGACCAACGAAACAGTTACGGCCGAAGAGTTGGGCGGTGCCAAGGTCCATACCTCGAAGTCGTCGGTCGCCGATGGCGCC
>JANNUW010000173.1:0-1069 GCA_031414095.1 Hyphomicrobium sp.
TCGTCCGTGAGCTGCGGTTTGAAGACCGTGCTGACGGCTCGGTCGCCGTGTTGGAACCGCGCAGCAATCAAGTGGCGGAAGTTCTGGAGCCGGGTCAGCATGGTTTCGTGCGCGGTGTCTTGCGCAGCTTCGCGCGCGACCGGCGCGCCTCCGCGATCTCTGATGCCCCACCGTTCAAGCTAGCCCGCCTAGCCGATGGCCGCATCACCATCGAGGACATGGCGACCGGCCGGCGCATAGAACTGGATGCTTTCGGGTCGACAAATGTGATTGCGTTTACCCGGTTGCTCGCAGTGAACAGGAATGCGCAATGAATGCTCGTGCCGTGCCCGGACGTAGTACCCCCGTTGTTCGCGGCGAAGACGGAACCGCATCCATAAAACACATTTGGATCGGCGGTCGCCGTGCCGTCGAAGTGCCTTGCACGGTTGAAATCGAACAGACGTCCGATATTCTGTTCGCCAACGTCGCACTCGAAGGCATCGAGGTCGGTGCAGGGGACGCCGTCATCGTGCACGAAGCGCCGTCTCACATTCCGTTCGGCGCGCACAGCATCACAAAGAGCCACGCCACGGTGATCAAAGCGAACGGGCTGGAGCGATTTTGGACACGCGTCACTGCGTATCTCGAGCTCACCGAGCTTTACGAAGTCGGATTTCAGCCGAAGGAGTAGTTCATGACCGCTCAAACCGCCGATCGCACTGTCAACGATGCGACCAAGCAGGCGACCGAAGAGACATTCCTCAGCCCACGCTTCTACACCACCGACTTCGAGGAAATGGACCGGCTGGACGTGAACTCGGTGCGCGCGGACTGGGATGCCCTGATCGACGAACTTCGACAGGATCCCAATCGCGGTCATTTCCGGCGCGAGGGCAACTGGATCGAGCACCTCGACAAGATCCCCGCCGATCTGCGGCCCGAGTTTCTCGATTTTCTGGTCAGTTCACTGACTGCCGAATTTTCCGGCTGCGTGCTTTATGCCGAGACCAAGAAGCGGATCAAGAACCCCGATATCCGTGAACTTTTCAAATTCATGAGCCGTGACGAAGCGAGGCACGCCGGGTTC
>JANNUW010000174.1:0-2967 GCA_031414095.1 Hyphomicrobium sp.
ATCTATTCGGCGCTGATCCTAACTGAAGTGCTGATGATGATTATGCCAGATAGGCGGCAACTGCTGAACGGCGCCAGAACAAGTGAAAGTTTTCAGCGCCGGGTTCTAATATTCGCACTCGCCATTGCGGCCCTGCAAGCCTGGGGCATCGCAACCGGTCTGCAAATGATTGACAAACTTATTCCTCAACCGGGCATTGAATTTCGTGCTGCAACTGTCGTTTCGATGGTCGCGGCCACTGCGCTGCTGGCATGGCTTGCCAGTGTCATTGGACGCTTGGGTGTTGGCAGCGGATTTTGGCTTTTACTCGTGACGCCCGACCTCGTCAGCGCGTTTATAACCGGCCAAGCATTGTTCCAATCGGTGATGATGGGAGTGATGCCGCTGCCAATCGCTGTTTTGCCTTTGGTATTTTTGGCGGCCGCAACCGTTGCGCTCGTTGCTCTCGAGAAAGCCAATCCAGGATTGACCCAAAGCGGTTCGACGATTTGGCCCCCCGTACTCGCAAGTGCCGTTTGCATGTGGTTGCTGGTTCCAGCGTTACCGTTCCTGACGTCCGACCAAATGACGGGCGCCGCGACATCTGTTTTGCCGGGACATGAATTGAGGATTGCCGCCCTTGCCATTCTGACGCCCGTCCTCACATTCTGGCGCCTGCGCTCGCTTGAAGATGCTGGCATACAACGGATCGTCAATACTCCGGTGACCGTCGCCCTCTTGCTGACCGCAATCGTAATCGCCGGTGAGTTGGTGATCGCAAAAACAGCGATGCTTGGACTGCCGAACGGGCAAACATTGATCATCGTCGTATCCGTTGCGATCAGCATTCTGCTGGCAACGAAACGTAGTCTTTGACGAAGAAGATGCCATGAAAATTGCTGAAGCTGATATTCTTATCGTGCCGGGCTGGTCGAGTTCTGGGCCCGACCATTGGCAATCGCGATGGGAAAAGAACATCAAGACGTCGCGCCGGATCGAGCAGGCCGACTGGTATCGCCCTGATAAGACTGCCTGGGTCGCGCGGCTGGTGGAAGAGGTCGCCTCGTCGGTGCGCCCTGTGGTGCTCGTGGCCCATAGCCTGGGCGTGATAACAGTCGCCCACGCCGCTCAGAAGCTGTCGCGGCTACCGGGTGCCCCAATTACAGGCGCGTTTCTGGTGGCACCCGCCGACGTCGAGAATGCATCTGGCTGGCCGGTGACGGAAGGCTGGACGTTCGAAGATGGCCGCTCTCCCGATACGGCCACCGCGCATCATCAAGGCAGCGACGGGGGCGGGTTTGCGCCCATCCCACTCGAGCGATTACCGTTTCCGACAGCGCTTATCGCGTCGTCGAACGATCCGTATTGCTCACCAGCACGCGCCGCCCTGATGGCGTCGTCTTGGAGTTCGGCCTTGATTGAGAGCGGGGAAGTCGGCCACGTCAACACCGCCAGCGGCCACGGACCCTGGCCCGATGGCTTGCTCGCCTTCGGCATGTTTATGCAGCGCCTGTGAAATCTAGTTCGGACGGCTGAAGGCCAATTCCAATTTTTTGAATTGTACGCCGACGGGGTTCGCCGCCGCCGGCTCTTCCGTCTGCGCCGGTGCGTTCATAGCGCGATCAAGCTGCACGATGCGATCGTGGAGCGCGAAGCTCTGCACGACGAGGTCGCGCAAGCCCGCGGGCAGATCGTCGAAGCCCTTGATATGCGATGGCCGGCCCAGCGCCTGCAGCTTCACACGCGCGCGCTTGCGTTTGGCTTCTTCTTGTGTAATTTCGCCGTCCTTGAGACCGCGCCGGATCAACAGCCATGAGGCAAGATCGAGCAGCCGCGTAGTAAGGCGCATGCTTTCGGTTGCGTAGAGAACGGTGCAAGCGCCTGCGAGCGATTTGGCATCGCGGCGGCCATCTCCATCGAGATAGGCGGCGGTGCGCTCGACGAGGGCCATGCCCTCTTTGAAGACCTGATCAAACTGGCCCGAAGCCTGAAAGCGCTCGCCGAACGACACGGTGAGGCCTGGACTGGCGGCTTGATTTTCGACGCGGGACTTGATGCTCATGACACGCTTTGACACAGACGCTAACGCTCCCTCAACTCAATACACCGTCTCAATCTAACTGGCCATAGTTAAAGAGTTGGACCAAGACGAGGCGAATTTCGGGCGTTGCACAAATTACGGTTCGTAGATGCGTGAGTAACGCGCTGAGGATCGTCTCAGTTCGGCACTCTCAAACAATGCGATGCAAAAACTGTGCAAAAAAAGAGCCGCCCGGTGGGCGGCTCGAAGTCAACAGGGAGGCTTAGAACGGGAGGGCTAGGCACCACCCCGGGTCCAGCAAAACTGGATGAGCAAAGTTCTATCGCCTTATGTTTAAATAAGTGTGAACTCGAACGGCGCCCGGCTGAGCCCGCCATTGACGTTTGCCGGCTCGCTTGACGTTTGCGCATCGGAGGCCACGGCACGGGACTTAAGTGTTTTTTAGGCGCATCCGTTTGTTTCCGTTATCCATCAGCGTCCGAACAACTTTGCGGCTGCCGCCTCGTGCGCTTTCTTTTTCGCCACCTCGGACGCGACCCGGATTATTTCCTTTTCGAAGCTTGCGATCCGCGCTTCGAGTTCGGCAACCGACAGATTATCGAGATTTTCCCCGATTGCGGCGCCACTTGCCGGTGTCGCCCTGACGTCATCCCAATCCATGACCACTCCTGCGCCATTGAACGCTCATGCTATCAGCCGTTAAAAGCAAAGGTGAACACTTTTACTCAGGCAATCTTGCCACGGCGGGGGCTTCAGGCTCAACGCGATAAAACAACCCCAAAGGCGCTTTCATGACCTCTCCCGTCCCACGAACAATGACAGCGGTTGCCATCAGCGGCCCGGGCGGGCCTGAGATGCTGGCACCCGTTACACGCGAGCTCCCTGCCCCGGGAAAACGCCAAATCCTGATTGAAGTCGCAGCCGCGGGCGTCAACCGGCCCGACGTG
>JANNUW010000175.1:0-8541 GCA_031414095.1 Hyphomicrobium sp.
CCGGCCCGTCCACATCTTCGCAACCACCTTTGCGTTTATGGCAACTACAGCCACGTTCGCCTCCGGCGAACCGCGCTATGCGTGGGTCGATGCGAAACACTCCGCATCGACCGCTTCGAAAAACGCGACAGCTGTCACGGATACGCTCATGTCGCGCATCGCGCCTCCGCCTGGCTTCACTAGAGCCGCAGCCGCGGCCGGCAGTTGGGCTGAGTGGTTGCGGGGCGTGCCCCTGAAGCCTGACGGCGCCCCGGTCCTCACCTTCACGGGGGCGCACAAGTGGCGGCAGGATGTGCACGCGGCCGTGCTAGACATTGATGTAGGCAAGCGCGACCTTCAGCAATGTGCCGACGCCGTCATGCGGCTGCGGGCCGAATGGCTCTATGCGTCGAACCGGAAAACCGAAATCGCCTTCAACGACACCGATGGCAAGCGGCGTGTGTTTTCCAAACAATCAAAACAGGATTACGCCGGGTTCCGCAAATATATGGATCTCGTCTTCGCCTACGCCGGAACATGGTCGCTGGAGCGCGAGCTAAAACCCGTGCCGCTCGCCGGCATCGAGGTCGGCGACGTATTCATCAAAGGCGGATTTCCTGGCCATGCCGTGCTCGTTGCCGACATGGCCGTCAATGACAAAACCGGCGAAAAGCGGTTTCTGCTGATGCAGAGCTATATGCCCGCGCAGGATATCCACGTCCTCAAAAACCTAAACGCGAAAGACGGCTCGCCCTGGTATGGCACCGATATAGGTCTGCAACTTGAAACGCCCGAATGGAACTTCCAAGCCAGCCAACTGAAGCGCTGGCGTTGAACTCCGCCCGAGCTTAAGCTGGCACTGAAGCGCAATCGAGAGCTACAAATCAGATCTTGGCGAATTGGCCGGCCCTGCGGCAGGTCCAGCTTTTCAGCTGCCACTTTGGGTGATCAACAATCCACTCAGCGGTCACGGGCGGGGCCTGCATCATGCACTGCATGGACGTCATGCCGTCTTCAGTGTTGACTAGGCTGACGTCTTTGCAACGCGCGGGATCGTTGAGGAGGCATACGGAAACAACGAGTTCAATCATTGTGGCACCCCAAGTTCGTCTCGGCCCAACGGTTGGACCAGGTGAATACTGGGAGCGCTTCCTTCCGACGTTTTTTGTTTTTGACGCTAGCAACTCTGAATCAAATGCTAGGTGATTTGCTAGGCCTTGCGAAGATTGAACCACGACACTCGTTGCTTAACTTTTAAGATTTCGCGGCTTAATTTCGGGCATTTAGCGTCATTGTGAACAATAAGTTGCAAATCAGCGACAGTGTCGGAGTGGGGCCACGGTGAATTATGAGGCGATAGGGGCGCTATTTGCCGATCCGCTTTCTAGTCGATAACGTTTCAAGAAATGCGATCAGATCGGACCTTTCCTGGCTCGATAGCACCAGATCACGCACCAGATTGCTGTCGAGCGAAGGCCGTTTCACAGAACCGCCGGTGTAATGATCGATCACGGCGCGCAAGGTGGCGAGCGATCCATCATGCATATAGGGCTCGGTTCCCGCCACTTCGCGCAGCGACGGCGTTTTAAATTGGCGCAGTTCGGGCGAGCCGCCGACGATGGCGCTACGGCCAGGATCGTCTCCCGGCAGGCCAATATCGCGAAAGCCGTCGTCGGTGAAGCGCCAGCCGCCGTGACAGCCGACGCAGCCGCCTTTGCCGACGAAGACCGTGAAACCGGCGCGCTCGGCGGCCGACAATGCGGTGTCGTCGCCGGCCACCCATTGGTCGAAACGCGTCTCGGGCGACACCAGCGTGCGCTCATAGGCCGTAAGGGCCGCGACCACGGAGGCCTCGTTGACGTGCGGAGCGGCTGGGAAGGCCTGAGCAAAGCGGGCCGTGACATCGGGGTCAGCCGTCAGACGCGCAACGATCGAGGTCATCTCACCGCCCATTTCGTTGGTCGCGGTGAGCGGCACGAGTGCTTGATGTTCGAGCGATGTTGCACGGCCATCGGCAAAGAAGAACGCACTCCAAGCGAGGTTGTAGAGGCTTGGCGTATTGCGCTGCAAAGGCGTGCCATCGCGCGCTTGTGCCGTCGTTCGTCCATCGGTGAAGGCGCGGGCCGGATCGTGACACGACGCACACGAGACTGTCCCGTCGCGTGACAGCCGTGTGTCTGCAAACAACTGCGCGCCCAGGTCCTCGCGGGCCTTCTGTTCTCCAGAGCTTGGCGCTGCGGGAGCTGGCCGCGCAAATATGCTGCGCCAGATCGCATCGCGCGAGGCAACCGCGGAGCCTTCGCCTTCGTCGGCGCTTGCAGTGCTTAGCGCGCACGCGGCTGACACAAACGCGATCATCGCCGCTGGCACGACGTGTCGCGGCCGCTTCATGGCGCGGGTTCCCTCGATGGGATCGGGTTTGAAGCTCCGGCCGCATCCGTCTCCGCTTGTGCCGCTTCGTAAACCTCCAACGCTGCACCCGCATTGAGCGCCGCAATGGCCAATCCGACGATGATGTCGGGCCAGATCGACAGCGTGACGAAGGTCAGCAGCCCCGCGCCGATGATGCCGGCATTGGCCAGAACGTCGTTACGAGCGGACAGGAAGGCAGCCGACGTCAGGCTGCCGCCATGATGGCGAACACGCGCCAGAAGCAGCGCGCAGATGAAATTGACGACCAACGCGCCCGCGCCCGTCAGGGTCAGGAGATAGGGCTCCGCTATCACCGGGTCGCTCAGTTTTGCCCAAGCCGTCACGAGCGCCGCGAAGCCGGGCACGAGCAAGACCATTGCCAAGGCCATGCCGACGAGACGCCGCTTTGCGGCTGCCATCCCAAGCGCCAGAAGGATCAAAAGGTTGATGCTCGTATCTTCGAGAAAATCGATGCTGTCAGCAAACAAGGCGACCGAGCCGATGGCGCGCGCCACAGCAAACTCGACGAAGAAGTAGGCAAAGTTCAGGGCGGCGACCACGCCGATGATGACGCGAAGGCTCCGGTTTGACGGCAATTTCAGCATGAGCACATGGAACCGTTAGAGTCACAAACTGTTGTCCCAGACG
Organism: Hyphomicrobium sp.; assembly: GCA_031414095.1. GTDB lineage: Bacteria > Pseudomonadota > Alphaproteobacteria > Rhizobiales > Hyphomicrobiaceae > JANNFX01. The sequence goes on from JANNUW010000175.1 coordinate 3,040, forward strand.
GGCACAACGAGGCTGTCCTGACGCATTCGTTTAACAGATCGTTTGAAAGGCGCGTAAGTTCAAGCATCTATGGCCTACAACAGATGTTGGGCTGGAACCTGCCCCGTCAAGGGACCGTGTCACATTCACAACTAATGACTGACGCATCGGCCATCACCCACTTGACCACGACGCCGCGCTCTCGCATCGTTCTGGTACACGGGGGGCGTGGCGGCGGGCCGATCCGACGGGCACGGATCGTGCTTAGATCCAGGGCACCGGTTCTGCTCATGCACTGATAGCTTTCGTGACGCGCCGGCCTTGCCTGAAGCCGATTAGCCGCGTGCGCGCGGGGGGACTTTCTGATGTCAAGCGTACCACATTCCGGCTCCACTTTCGCAAGGGCCTCCCTGCATTCGCCCCAGCCCTCACAACGGCTACACCTGCAAATTGCGGACACCCCGGCGTCAAACCCGATGACCTTCGGCTGGGTCTTGAAACGCACCGCACTGGGCATCAGCATCCTGGTTTTCAGTTTCGGCGCCATCGCCTGGCTCACCTACGCTTCCATCGAGCAGAACGAGCATGTACTGGCCAGTCCAAAAAACGCCGTCACCCAGTAGCCAATCCATAGACAATCGGGTCTGGCCAGTTTCTATTGGTGCTGCCCGCATGCGCGGGGAACTTCAAGCGGTCCTGCTGCCTTGAGTTAATGGCCTAGTGCCATGGGTCCGGGGCCTGGGTCTAGGGATTGAGCTTTGATGATTTCAACACAACTTGTGATTCTTCTGCTTGTCGTCGCCGGCCTCGCCTTTGGCGCCGGCTTCCTGTTCGGGCGGCAAAGTTCGGGCGCGCTCAACGCTGGATCGCCACGCGACGACAACGAGGCGCGCGCCGAGCCATCCCATGAGGGAGAGCGTAATCCCCTGCCCGGTCCGCGATCGATTGAGCCGCAGCGGCCGCGCTCCGCGCCCCCGCCCGCACAAGCCGGCGCCGCCGGGTCAATGGGGTCGCGACCTGATGTGGCGCCGGGCGCACCCCGGCGATCGTCGACTCCGCCACCCGCGCGCGCGGGCCTTCTAGATCCTGGCAAAGGCGGCTCGAAGAAATAAAGCGTTCTGACGCCGTGTCTTGCACATTGGCAGGCACCTCTGGATCGATCAAATGCCAAGCCTACATCCCAACCCTCAGAGCAACGCTACTGACGATCGCCAGTCGCATCAGGAACGACCAGGCGCAGCACGTCCGCGCTTTGGAATGGGCCTCAAGGTTGCCGCCGGCGCAGCGGGTCTAGCAGCGGCGGCCTATTTCATGAACGGCTATGGGTCCGCGTCGCGTATGGAAACGGCGTGCGCGTCCATTCTCAATGTCGTCAATCCGCAGGGATCGACGTTCGAGCGACACGTCGCGGGCAACGCCGGCGCCAATGGTGTTGTGCGTCTGCTCTATGGCGTCCACGCGCCGGACGGGCAGCAAAAACGCGTGATCATTTTATGCGCTTTCGACGCCACAGCGCTGACGAGCAATGTACCACCACTGGTGGCCGTGGCGCTCAACGGTCACCAACTCGGGCCCGCGCGGCTGGCATTCCTGAACCGTTTTTGGCTGCATTCCGCAGAGGCGCAAGCCGCTCTTCCCTCAGCCACTGCAGCAACCTACACAGCAAAAAGCGAGACTTCGGCAAGCCAGGCAAACTAAATCGGCCCGGTAAGCGTTTCAACAACGAGTCCTTGATTGCGCCACGACTGGAAGCGTATCATCGGCGTGTTGGTCAGCGGATCAAGGGGGCAGCGATCAGGTGTCGGAGCAACAGAAGCATTTTCCCGAATTCTATGTGACTGCCCCCCAACCTTGCCCCTATCTGCCCGGCCGGCTCGAGCGCAAGTTGTTCACGCACCTGACGCACGACAAACCGCTCGCCCTCATCGACAATCTTTTAAAAGGCGGTTTCCGCCGCTCGCAGAATATCGCTTACATGCCTTACTGCGAAGGCTGCCAAGCCTGCATTTCCGTCCGTGTTGTGGTGGCTGACTTCGTACCGACGAGCAGCATGGTTCGCGTCATCGCGCGTAACCGTGATCTGACCGCCAACCGCGTTGGGGCCCGTCCCACACCCGACCAGTATCAGCTCTTCCGGCGCTACATCGACGCCCGTCATGGCGATGGCGGTATGGTCGATATGACCGTGCTGGATTTCGCGACCATGGTTGAGGAAAGCGTCGTCAAAACATTTATGACCGAGTACCGCGTCAAGCCGGAAGATCCGCTGCATGCCGATCCGGGCGCCGGCGAGCTTGCGGGCGTCGCCTTGTGCGATCGGCTATCAGACGGAATCTCGATGGTCTATAGCTTCTTCGACACTGCGTTCGCTGCGCGCAGCCTCGGCACCTACATGATCTTAGACCACATCGATCAGGCTCGCCGGCTTGGACTGCCCTATCTGTACCTGGGCTACTGGATCGAGGGGTCGCGCAAGATGAGCTATAAGACACGGTTTGGCCCGCAGGAGCGGCTGGGTCCAAACGGTTGGGTCAGGACCTAGGCGACGGGTGCAACAGGCGCCCAACGGGCTTACGGCGCGAAGCCTTGCGCGGGCGGTGGTCCGGCTTCGGGATCGGTGACATCGATCTGGCGGCCGTCGCGCTTATAAACGTCGGGCCGGAATTGCACCGAGCCATTGGTTTCAGCCCAAGCGGTGATGTAGGTGAAATACACCGGCACCGGCCGCTGCAATGTCAGATCCAGAGCCTGACCCTGCTGTAGGATTTCGTCGACGCGACCTGGCCGTTCCCAGCCGGGCTCGTAGCGCGCCAGCCATTCGGCGAGCTTGAACACATCCTGGACGCGGACGCAGCCAGCGCTGAAGGGGCGTGCACGCTGCTGGAACAACGGTTTCATGGGCGTATCATGCATATAAACGCCGTGTTCGTTCTGCATATCGATGCGCAGCAAGCCCAGGGCATTTTGCGGACCGGGGTCTTGGCGGAATTTGATCTTGCTGGCATCGGCTTGAGTCCAGTCGATGGAATTGGGGTCGAGTTCGGGGCCGTTAAAATCACCCGAAATGACCCTGATCTGTTCCTTTAAAATATAGTCCGGCTCCTTGCGCAGGCGCGGGATGACGTCGAGTTGCGCCACGCTGTCGGGCACTTTCCAATAGGGGAAAAAGTTGATTGCCTTGATGTTGGCGCGCAGGCTTGGCGTCTCGCGGGCTTCGCGCCCGACGATAACGCGGTGGCGTTGCTGCACCTGATAGCGCTCAACGGCTTCGAGCTGATAGGCCGGCACATTGACGAGCACGTAGCGTTCGTCGGGAGGCTGGCGCAAGAGGTCTACAACGCGCTCGCGATTGATTTTGAGCTGTTGCAGGCGCTCCTCGGCCGTCACGTTGAGCATGGCGAGCGTCGGCTGGTCGGCCCGTCCGGTCGGGCGCAGCCCATTGCGCTCCTGAAATTTCACCACAGCCGCCTCTGTGACGGAATCGAAACTGAAGTCGTTCGAGTAGCCCGTCTTGGCCGGAAAATCGCCGCTCGCAGCCAACCTGCGGCGCAAAATGGGAACGCGCTCGTCGTCGTCGCCAGGCCGCATCATGCGGGTGCCCGGAATGAGCGGCCAGCCGCCATTGTTGACGATCTTTTCGTACTTGGCGATGGCGCGCCCCATTTGCTCGGCCATCTCATCGCTTCGCCACGGTAAATCGTCGGGCCTCAGATCGTTCAATGGGTCGGGCTTAGCCGGAGTGCGCTCAGCAGGCCGCGGGTTGTTGGAATAGTTTGGCGACCCAAAGCCTTGCAGGCTCTCCCACCAGTTGCCCGTGTTCTGGGCACGGGCATCTGTCGCCGCGCCCGCAACGAACAACGTAGCGCAAATCCAAATGAAGTGACGCCATGGAGCAGGCGTCGCCCCACGGACGAAACCGCGGGGTTGAAAAGCCCAATGCTTGAACGCGTGCACAGACATGGCAATCGACCGGTGCATCATGATCCTTAAAGTCGTTTTTCGAAGGAACCCGCGCGTCATTCTCTGATAGAGATCGCGCTGTTTACTTTGAGCCGATCCAAGCCTTAAGCATATGGCCAAACAGTGTCACTTTGGACATTTAAACAACGGTTTAACCCAAAGGCTGAGCGAATACGGCGCGCGCATCCGCACAGCGTTGCATATGGCGCATGACGCACGCCGTCAAAAATGGTCCCAGCCAGTTTTGTTTGCACACAGTGTCTCAATGCCGCGCACCTCACCGCGACCGGCGACGATGATTCCAATTTCGGTAACTGTTAGTGATGCCGCTGTGGCGGCTGAGGCAAACGCTGCAGCGTGTGCGGCTGGCACCACGCACACCAGTTCATAGTCGTCGCCCCCTGCGACGAGTGCAGGAAAGCAATCAGGATCAGCGCTGACAACCGTGCGGGTCGCGGCAGAGAGTGGGAGTTTCTCGGGATTTACGTGCGCGGCCACGCCACTTGCGGCGCAGAGGCGGCCAAGATCCTTCAAAAGCCCGTCCGATAGATCCATCGACGCCGAGGCATGATCGCGTAACGCAGGCCCGAGCTTGAGACGGGGCTCGGGGCGCAAAAAGCGATTCAAAAGATGCGCAACGTGGCCATCGGCAATGCCCCATCGGGTGGCGAGTTCTTGATTGTGCCTCAGCTTGAGCCCGAGCGCGCTGTCCCCCAGCGTGCCCGAAACGAAGATAATGTCTCCCGGCTTAGCGCCGCTGCGCAGCACCGCCGTTGACTTCGGCACATGCCCGAAGGCCGTGATCGTGACGGTGAGCGGTCCCGGCCGTTTGTCTGTGTCGCCGCCGAGCAGCCCGATGCCAAATGCTGCTTGAGCTTGCCCAAGTCCGCTCGTGAACTCACTGAGCCACGCGTGCTCGGGCGCGTCAGGAAATGATAGCGCCATCATGTAGGCGAACGGCTCGGCGCCCTTGCCTGCGAGGTCCGACACGTTGACCGCCAGCGCTTTCCACGCGATGTCGGAGGCCGCATCGTCTGCGAAAAAATGAACTCCGCTCGCCACGGCATCCATCGTGACGATGAGATCGGTGCTGGGTGGAGGCATTAGCATTGCGCAGTCGTCGTGGAGGCCCAGGGCGCCCGGCATGCGCCTCGCCAAAGGTGCCAAATAGGTTTGGATCAGCTCCGCTTCGCTGGCGATACGTCGAGACATCGCTATGCTGAGCCTTAGGTTTCGAACTCTTTTGCCCGCAAGACGTGCGCGATCTTGTCGAGCATGCCGTTGACGACCTTGGGTTCTTCCTCGTTGAAGAACGCGTGCGCCACATTGATGTATTCGTTGATGACGACGCGGGCCGGCACGTCCGTGCGTTCCATCAGTTCGAACACGCCACTGCGTAGAATGGCGCGCAAAATGCTGTCCACGCGCACGAGGCGCCAGCCGGTCGCCAGCTGCTCGTCTATCATGGGGTCGATTTCGCGCTGCCGGCGCACGACGCCTCGCAACAGTCCCGCAAAGAACGTGGGGTCTGCTCCGTCGAGGCCGTTGGCATCGGCGCTCTCG
>JANNUW010000176.1:0-1230 GCA_031414095.1 Hyphomicrobium sp.
CGCCTGCACGGTCATCGGCGCGATCGTGTTCGGCAGGATGTGCCGCCAGATGATCATCGGCGTGCGCGTTCCCGATGCGATGGCTGCATCCACGTACGGTTGCTCGCGCAAGGTCAAGACGACGCCGCGCACGAGGCGGGCGACGCGGGGCACCTCGGCGACCGCGATCGCGGTAATCACGTTCTTCACACTGGCGCCGCTGAACGCCATCATGGCGATGGCGAGCAGGATCGGCGGGATCGACATCAAGCCGTCCATGATGCGCATGACGATGGCGTCGGCGAAGCGCGAAAAACCGGAGAAAAGCCCAATCAGCAAGCCGACAAGCGAGGCCAAAATCGCTACCGAAAAGCCGACGAGCAAGGACACGCGAGTTCCGTGCAGGACGCGAGAATAGAGATCTCGACCGATTTGGTCGGTGCCGAACCAAAACTCGGCTGATGGCGCGCGGTTACGTTTTGCCGGCGCGATCGCCGTCGGATCGACCGGCGTCAATAGCGCTGCGAAAATCGCGATCCCGAGCAGGATCGTCAGCAGCGTGCCGCCGATCACGATGTTCGGATGATTTGCGATGAAGCGCATTACCGGTCCGCGCTTCCTCGCCGGCGGGTACACATCGCCGATCGGTGCGCCTTGAGCGCCCTGAAACTGCGAGGCTCGTGGTACCGTGTTCAATATCTGATCCTCGGGTCGAGCACGGTATACAGTAGATCGATAAGCAAATTGACCAGAACGTAGACGAACGAGAACAATAGCACGACACCCTGGATCACGGGATAATCACGCCGCAGAATCGAATCCAAAGTCAGCCGCCCGAGGCCGGGGATCGCGAAAACGCTTTCGGTTACGACCGCGCCGCCAATCAATAGTGCCATCCCGATGCCGATGACGGTGACAATCGGCACAGCGGCATTTTTTAAGGCGTGCAGGAATAGTATCTGATAACGGCCGACCCCCTTTGCGTGAGCGGTGCGAATATAGTCCTGGCTCAAAATTTCCAGCATCGACGCGCGCGTGATGCGAGCAATCAGCGCAATGTAAATGAAGCCGAGGGCCACCGCAGGAAGTACGAGATTATTGAGCCAAGGCCCGACGCCTCGACTCAATGGCGTGTAGCCCTGCACCGGAAACCAATCGAGTTGCAGCGCGAAGACGTAGATCATCACATAGCCGATGACGAACACCGGCGCGGAGAAACCGACAACCGCAGTCGCCATGATCGCACTGTCG
>JANNUW010000177.1:0-14733 GCA_031414095.1 Hyphomicrobium sp.
GGCTTGAAGGCGTTGCTCGGCGCGGCCGATCTCAGCAAAGCCGGTGATCGCTTGAGCGGTCTGGCAGCACGCGACGAGGTCGAGCGGGAAGCGTCGCGCGCGCTTTTATCGGGTCTCACACTCCAGCACATCTACGATCGCCCTTTGGTCGATGACAGCGGCCGAGCCGATAGCGTGATGCGTGTGAACTATGACATTGACCATGCCGAGTTTGAGAAACTCGCAGCCTTGACGCTGGGGCAGGTGAAAGACTTGATCCTCGCCGGAAAGCCGGCCGCAGTCGCGCAATTGACCCGCGGTCTGACAGGCGTCATGGCGGCGGCTTTGGCAAAGCTGATGGATGTGCACGAACTTGTTCTCGCTGCCAAAAAATTGAAGCGGGGCGCTACGGCCCGAACGTCAGTCGGGCTCGCCGGTACGCTGTCGTCGCGCCTGCAGCCCAATCATCCGACCGACGATCTCGCCACCATCACATTGCTCGTCTACGCCGGACTGAGTATGGGCAGCGGCGATGCGTTGATCGGCTTGAACCCGGCCATCGATAGCGTCGATAACATCAGCTCGATCCTGCGCCATCTCGATCACCTGCGCCGCGAGACGGGCGCGCCGACGCAGATCTGTGTGTTGTCGCATGTCAAAACGCAAATGGCGTGTCTTGAGCAGGGGGCGCCCGTCGAGATCATGTTCCAAAGCTTGGCTGGAACCGATCGCACCTTAACCGAAGAATTCGATGTCACGGTGCCGCTGCTCGATCAGGCGCATGCGTTGATGGCCGCTAAGGGCGCGCTTGCGCCAGACGCCGCGCAGTTCATGTATTTCGAAACCGGCCAAGGCAGCGAGTTGAGTTACGGCAAGCACAACGGCATCGACATGACGACAACCGAGGCGCTCTGCTACGGGCTCGCGCGGCGCTACGATCCGTTTATGGTCAACAACGTGACCGGCTTCATCGGTCCCGAGACGCATCGCACCAACTTCGAAATGATCGTGTCGAACTTGCAGGATCACTTCATGGGCAAGCTGATGGGCTTACCCATGGGCATGGCCCCTTGTTACACGCTGCATTCCGAGATCACCGTCGAAGGCCAGCAGATGGCGACGGAACTTCTGACGGCGGCGGGCGCCAATTTCTTCATGGACGTTTATCTGGGCATCGATCGCATGCTCGCCTACTTCGACACCTGCGGCCACGATGATCAAACGCTGCGTGAGGTGCACGGCCTGAAGCCGGCACCTGAATATCTAGAGTGGGCCGTGTCAAAAGGCATCTTCTTGCGCGACGAAGATGGCGAAGTGGAACGCGGACCGAACTGGGGCAAGCCGCGCATCTTCTGCGCATCGGATGCAGAGCTGGTGCGCTTGCTCGCCAGTGTCCCGGCCGCTTACGGTTTCGATAACGCAGGCCCGCGTCCGGCCAATAGCGTGTCGCGCATGATCAAGGCCAACATGGCGGCCGCACGCGAGGCGACTTATACGGAAATTGCGCCCGAGCGCCTCGGTGCTATCGCTTTCCGGCGTATTGCAACAGCCGCTGGTTCAAAGGCCGTCCACCTCGATAGTCCCGACAGTGGCACGCATCTCGCCGACGCCGATCGCAGAGCCATGTCGCCCGAGCAAGCCGACGTCCAGATTATCGTGTCCGATGGTTTGAGCGCCGAAGCCCTGCATCACAATATTCCAGACCTACTTCCCGTGCTGATGGACGGCCTGGACCGCCAGCACATCACGAGCGGCACGCCGATGCTGGCGCCCTATGGCCGCGTCAAGCTCGCCGAGGCCGTGGGCGAAGCGCTGTGTCCAAAGCTCGTCATCAATTTGATCGGAGAACGCCCTGGCGGCGACGCGATGGCTTCGCGCAGCTTGTCGGCGTATCTAGCTTACCGGCTTCCCGACGGGCCGACACGCGACGCTGCCGCGGCGTTCAGCGGTAACGCCGACATCCGCTACGAGTACACTGTGATTTCCAACATTTATCAGAACGGGCTGCCGCCGATCGAAGCCGGCAGTCTCATTGCCGAGCGGGCTAAACAGATCCTGAAATACAAAGCGGCCGGCAATCGCCTTGAGCGCGCTTTAAACGCGCAAAATCAAATCACCATGTAATTTACAGCTCGCCTTCGCACATGCTGCGCCGCAGCAAATAAATAGACAGCATAGTTAAAGTGCTTGAACGTGGCATCTTTGCACTCTTTTCTTTTCTATGAATGCTAACGTTCTGATCTTGCGTTGACTTAACGTTAAACGAATCCCATCCTCGGCCTGTTGCGCGAAGCACACGCGTCAACTTTGGAAAGCTTTCAATTTTGCGGCCGCCAATAGCGGCGAATGACAACGGGGATGGGGATCCAGATCACCATGGATGATAAACAAGTTGCAAATCAGGACGTCAAAGTCCAGCACGATATGGGCTATGCGCAGGAACTATCGCGCAGCATGGGCGGGTTTCAGAACTTCGCCATTTCATTCTCGATCATCTGCATCATGTCGGGCGGCATCAACTCGCTTGGACAGGCCACATCGGGCGTCGGCGGCGCTGCCATCGGCATTGGCTGGCCGGTCGGCTGCTTGATGTCTCTGGTGTTTGCGCTCGGCCTTGCTGAGATCGGATCGGCGTATCCGACAGCGGGCGGCCTTTATCACTGGGGTTCGATCCTCGGTAACCGCTTCACCGGCTGGCTTTCGGCCTGGCTCAACCTGCTCGGTCTCATCACGGTTCTCGGCGCCATCAACATCGGCACCTGGTACTTTTTGTTCGGCGCCTTCGGTCCGGCCCTCGGGCTTGAAGATACGCTGACAATGCGCGTCGGCTTTGTGGCGCTCATCACGGCGTTGCAAGCCCTGGTCAATCATTTCGGCATCGGGCTGACGGTGAAGCTGACCGATCTGGCCGGTTACATCATTTTTGCCGCGGCCATCGCGCTGACGCTGATCTGCCTCGCCTATGCACCAAGCTACGATATCTCGCGGCTCTTCACGTTCTCGAACTACACGGGAACTGAGGGCGCGAGCGCTGTATGGCCGGTTGCGCTTTCAACAGCCATGGCCTTCCTCGTTGGTCTTCTCCTGCCGATCTACACGATCACCGGGTACGATGCTTCGGCTCACACGGCTGAAGAAACCAAGAACGCCGCCATGGCTTTGCCCAAGGGCATGGTCTCGGCGGTTCTGTGGTCGAGCTTGTTTGGTTATCTCATGTTGTGCGCGTTCGTGCTCATGATCCCCAACATGGACGAAGCCGCCAAGCAGGGCTGGAACGTGTTCTTCTGGGCGATGGGCGCGCAAGTGCCCGAGGGCGTGCGTAACGCGCTTTATGTTCTCATCTTCATTTCGCAGTTCCTGTGCGGCCTCGCCACGGTCACGTCCGTGTCGCGCATGCTGTACGCGTTCTCGCGCGATGGCGGCATACCGGGCGTCTCGGGCATGCTGGCCAAGGTGAGCCCGGCATGGCGTACGCCTGTCAACGCCATCTGGGCGGGGTCGATCCTGTCGGTCCTGTTCGTTTGGTTCACGTCGTCGATCACGATTGCGGGCACGCCCGCCTATTCGATCGTCGTTTCGTGCACGGTCATCTTCCTGTTCCTGTCGTTCGCCTTGCCGATCGGCCTTGGGCTCTTTGCCTACGGCGGTCCGAAATGGCCGGCGCCGGGTCCGTGGAGCATGGGTGGCCCGATGTTTCGCATCGTGGCAATTCTGTCGCTGATCTCGATGGCCGTGATCTTCTTCGCGGGCATCCAGTCTCCCAACGATTGGGCGCTGCACATCACGGTCGGCTTTATTGTGCTGTCGCTTCTGATCTGGGTTCTGTTTGAAAACCGCCGCTTCAAGGGCCCGCCGATCGGTGCCGAAATCGCGCGCCGCCAGGCCGAAATCAAGGCCGCCGAAGCAGCCCTCGATGCTGCGTCCGCTGCCTCGCACTGACGCGGAACCGAGACAGAAATTGCAAAAAACCTGCGGGCTGGATCTCAAGATCCGGCCCGTAGTCGTCATTGAGGCACGTTGCGAACGTGCTTAGACTACGCCAATGCAAAAATAAGGAACCCGCAACATGGCCGGTCGTCTCGCAGGAAAAATTGCACTCATCTCAGGCGGCGCCACCGGCATGGGCGGGGCATCCTCGAAACTGTTTGCGGCCGAGGGTGCCAAGGTCGGTATCGTCGATCGCAACGAGGAGGCGAGCCGCGCCGTCGTCGCCGAAATCACGGTGGCGGGAGGCACGGCCATGTATGCCGTCGCTGACGTATCGGACGAGGCGCAAGTCAATGCCGCGGTCGCGGCCGTCAACATAGCGCTCGGTGCACCCAACGTGCTCTTCAATCACGCAGGCACCATCATCATCAAACCGTTCCTTGAGTGCACGCTTGCCGAATGGAATTGGCTGATGGCCGTCAACGTGACGAGCATGTTCCTCATGACCAAGGCGGTGTTGCCCGGCATGCTGGCGCAAGGCGGCGGCGCGATCGTGTGCACATCGTCGATCTCGGCCGTGGCCGCGACCCCGCGCGAAGTGTTCTACAATGCCACCAAGGGCGCGTGCCACATGTTCGCGCAGTCTATCGCGGTCGAGTATCGCGATCAGGGCATTCGCTGCAACACGGTGTGCCCTGGCTTTGTTAAAACACCTCACGGCTTGCGCGAAGTGAAAGAGCTGTCAGCGCTCGGCGTCGACATGTCGGACGCGGCCATCGCCGTTCAGCAGGGCCGGCTGTGCGAACCCGAAGAAGTGGCACGTGCCGCACTGTTCCTGGCCAGCGACGAAGCCAGCTTCATCAACGGCACACATATTTTCGTCGACAACTGTTTTACGGCGGTGTGAAGGCAATGTTTGCAGGGTTAACCTGACGAGCGGTCCCCCGGAGCGGCCGGTGTCCCCGCCGGTACAGACCGTGGACGGTTCCGATGGCAATCAATTTCGAAATCGATAGCACCGGAGTTTCTAGATGTTCCGTCCCCGCTTGCCTCTCCCAGCTCGGCGACGCCTTCCTTGGCCATTAAAATCTCTTGCAAGCGCCCAGACCTCTTTAAGCTACGACGAGTTCGGACGCATGGTGATGCGCATCCGGCACGACATACTGAAAGGCATCTCCCCTGAGATGGTCGCCTGGTGGTTCGGCAATATCGGCGGCGACATGGAAGTGAATGGGAGTCGCTTGAACAAGTATCTTGTCTGGCACCCGAACGATCACATTGCTTGGGAACTTTCTCGGCCAGGAATGAATGGCGGCGCTAGCGTCGGCGCCCAGTTCCGCATCGTAGAAGCTTTCGGTGGCAACCCGGCCTTCTACGTTGATGTCATCGACACAGTCACGCGACTGGATGCCACCGGATTTACGGCGTTGACGTACAGCCTGGGTCTCGAGATTGCCCGTCTCAACCACGACTTCGTCAGCGTCGAGGGCGGCGTGCAATATTTGTCTACGTTGATGATTGGAAGCACGATGCCGTGCATCGGGAAGGTCTTCAACGCCGTTGTCCATCGAGCAATGTTCAGCGAGGACATGGGGCGCGCCTGGCTCAAACACAACATCGAGGAAGTGGGCTTACTCGAACACATCATCCCGCACCTCTATGTTGGGGACTTCGCGACCTAGCATTTTCCGACGAAAGAACGGTCGCTATGATTGCCTCTCGGGGAGTTGGCCGAACGCTATTGACGTTTGCCCCCGAGCGATCATGCGGCCAACGAACTTCCCTGCTGCCTCTTACCACGGCCAGCTCTTTTGCACCTGATCTTTGCCAGTGCGCCGCCGCGGTTTGCCGGTTTGCCGTTGCGGGCTGGGCTGGTTGAAGAAGCTGAAGAAACCGGCGCCGTCGTTCCATGGTTTGAAGCTTGGGGGGGGGCAGAGTACGTCGGCCGGCGCGTTATGAATCCTCCCTGGGGCTGGTCGCTCATCACCGCAACAAACTCGGTGCGATAGTTGGTCTCGCGGCTCAGCGGTTCGTCCGAGATGATGATCGAGGACCGCGGCAATGCGGTTGGCGCGATGTGATCGAGCACATCCTGCGGGATGGTGATGCGGTCAAGCGCGTCCTTGGCGTCGTCCCCATTGCTAATCGTGACCGCGGTCCAGCGAAGGCCTGCGTCGCTGCCAGCCATCGCCGTGAACACATGCGTGCCAAGCGGCTGGTCAGGATCGCGGATCGTAACCGGAACCTCAATGGTCGCATCGAACACCTCGCCCCCGTCTGGCCACGGCTTACGCGTGTTCCGCCGCACGTAAAGTTTCTGCGTCGCCCGGCTGATGTAGACCGAGACCGGCTCCAGCGCCAGCTTTGCATCGTTCGCCGCCTTCGCGGCGTCAACCTTCTTGTCCGCGGTCTCTTTGGCAGCATCCTTTGCCCTGGCTGCGGCATCGAGCTTCGGCTTCGCATCGGCTGTCGCGGTGTCGAGCTGCGTCCCCGCCGCCTCCGCCTTGGCGGCGGCCCTGAGCGTCCGATCCTCGGCACGCTCCATGGCCTCGTCCGTCTTTGCGGCCAAGAGCGCCTTCTCGCCGGAAGCGAGCTCGGCGGCGGCTCCGGCCTTCACCCGTTCCAGCTTGCGCAGCGACGCTGTGAGCGATGCCGCCTCGCGCGCCGTTGCCGCGGCGGCCTTCTTCGCCTCGTCGGCAGCTTTGGCGGCCTCCGCGGCCTCGCGGTCGAGCGTCTCGGCACGCGCCGGGGCAGCCGCAACCGCCTCCGCGTTCGGCACCAGCAACGCTGCGTGAGAAATCTCGACGGGAGCTGAATCGACCGGCGAGACGATCACTCGCATCCCGATCCGCGTCTTGTTGAACAGCTTCTCGGCAAAGCCGTATGGCATCCGCACGCAGCCGTGCGAGGCGGCATAGCCCGGCAGTGGTCCACCGTGAAACGCGATGCCGTTCCAGGTGAGGCGTTGCATGTGTGGCATCGAGGCATCGTCATAGAGGCTCGAGCGGTGGTCCGCGTCTTTCTCGAGAACGGCGAAGACACCGGCTGGCGTCTCGCGTCCCTTGACGCCAGTCGACACTGGCGCGCGTAGAATCCAGCCGTCAGCGTCATAGAACGTGGCTTGCTGGGTCTTAATCGACACGATCGCCATAATCGGCTCGCCTGCATCGCGCGGCGCCGTCGTCTCGGCTGGGGACGCTGGGCGCGCCTCTTTCGCCCTGGCGTCGCCAGTCAGCGCTGGAAGCGCGGCCATGGCAGCAAGCGTTACGATGGCAGGAGTTCTCAAACGCAGAATGATGGATTGTGCCATCGAAAAACGATTTGCCATGCCGTGCCCCGGTTAAGATTGACGTCCGTGTTTGCTTTGATAGCCGATCCTCCAATAGCTTCCAAGCGGTGGGCCACGCGCTACGCGCCAACCCAACGGCTCTACGGCCCTCACACCTTCCCGCCGGGGGGATCGATGAAGAGTTCGCTCGAATAGTAGCGCTCGGCGCACGAGGGTGCGAACGTGACGACGGTTTTGCCGGCCATGTTTTCGCGCGCGGCCACAGTCAATGCAGCGGCGACGTTGGCGCCGGTCGAGATGCCGCCTGGAATGCCGTCAGACTTTGCCAAGGCACGCGAGATGTCGAACGCCTGTTCGTTCGAAACGCTGACGATTTCATCGATGAGAGACGTGTCGAGAACGCCTGGAATAAATCCAGCGCCGATGCCCTGAATTTTGTGGGGACCGCGTGGTCCGCCAGCCAGCACCGGACTGCCTGCCGGTTCAACGGCGATCATCTTGATATTCGGATTGAGCTTTTTGAGCGTGCGACCGACGCCCGTCAGCGTGCCACCGGTGCCGACGCCGACGACGATCGCGTCGACCTTCCCGCCGGTGTCGTTCCAGATTTCCATAGCCGTCGTCTGTTCGTGAACGGCGGGGTTGGCGGGGTTCTCGAATTGACTGGGCTGAATGGAGCCCGGTGTTGCCGCGATCAGCTCGTTGGCCTTGGCGATGGCGGCGGGCATGCCACCGGCCGCTGGTGTCAATTCCAGTTCTGCGCCGAGGTGTGCGAGAATTTTGCGCCGTTCGATCGACATGCTCTCGGGCATCACGAGAATGAGCCGGTAGCCGCGCGCTGCGGCCACGAAGGCAAGGCCGATGCCGGTGTTGCCTGACGTCGGCTCGATGAGCGTGCTTTGTCCCGGTGTGATTTTGCCTTGGGCCTCCAGCACGTCGATCATCGAGACGCCGATCCGGTCCTTGACGCTCGACAGCGGATTGAAAAACTCGAGCTTGATGAGCACGTCGGCGCGCGCGCCGTGCGTTTTGGCGAGCTTAGCAATGCGCACGAGCGGTGTGTGGCCGATGGTTTCGGTGATATCGCCGTAAACGCGGCCGCGGCCCCATGACTTGGTGGCCTTCAGGGTTTTGATGTCGGGCATGTCGTTCATAATTTTGATCCGCTAAAAATCGCGCAAGGGAGTATGAGTGGAATAGCCTTGCCGAGAACAGGTTTCAAATGGAGTTTTGGAGCAATATATTCTTAGAGAGGCTCGAACTACGCGTTTTTCTTCTTGGATGCTGCCGGTTTGGCTCGTCTGACGGGGGCAACCGCCGTCTTTGCGGCCATGACCGTCTTTTTTGGCGCCGGCCGCGCGATCTCTGTCACTGTCTTGATGCCTGTCGAGCCAAAGCCGCCCGCTCCCCGCGCCGTCGTCTTGACGCGTTGCTTCAGCTTGAACGATGCGCGGATGACAGGCGCCAGAATAAATTGTGCGACCCGGTCGCCCCGTGACACGATAAAATTCGCGTTTCCGTGATTGATTAAGATTACCTGAATTTCGCCACGGTAATCCCGGTCGATGGTGCCCGGGCTGTTGAGCACCGTCACGCCGTGTTTTACGGCGAGCCCTGAGCGCGGCCGCACTTGGCCCTCTGTCCCCTTGGGCAATTTGAAAATAACGCCTGTAGGAATCAGCGCCGTCTGGCCCGGCCGCAGCGTTACCGGGTCGCCAGCGTCGAGCGCAGCCACGAGATCGAAGCCCGCAGATTCCGCTGACTGATAGGCCGGCGGCGCAAGGCCACGGCCGTGCGCGAGCTGTACGATTTTGATCGTGTGGGCCTTGGGCTTTTCAGATTTTTTCTTTTTCGTCATTTTTTTTTCGCCACCGCGATGCTGACTGCTGAAGATGAAATGTGCTTTGCCGCGCGCGTCATCAAGTCCTTGGCGACGTCGGCCTTGGTCAGGTCTGGCCAGTTCTCGGTGCCATCGGCGGAAATGAGATGCACTGTATTTCGATCGCCGCCGAAGACGCCCGTCGAAACTGAAACATCGTTAGCGACGATCCAGTCGGCACCCTTCGATATGCGTTTGGCACGCGCGTTTTCCAGCACGCTCTGGGTCTCGGCGGCAAAGCCGACAACCAATGAGGGCCGGCCCTTTTTCATGCTGGCGATTGTCTTCAAGATGTCGGCGTTCTCGACGAGATCGAGTTTCGGTGCGGCCGAGCGCTGGTCCTTCTTGAGCTTCTGAGGGGCTTTCGTGGCGATGCGCCAGTCGGCGACAGCGGCCGCGAAGACAGCGATATCGGCCGGTAAAGCGGCGTTGACAGCCGCGAGCATTTCGTCAGCTGTCTGGACATTGATGACCGTTACGCCCGCTGGCGCCGGCAAGGCCACGGGGCCGCTGACGAGCGTGACGCTGGCTCCCAGGTCCGCAGCGGCGGCAGCGATGGCATAGCCCTGTTTACCGGACGACCGGTTTGAAAGAAAACGAACCGGATCGATCGGCTCGATGGTCGGCCCACTGGTCACGAGCACGCGGCGGCCTTGCAGCAGGAGCCCTGCCAATTGATCCGCTGCCCCGCTTGGCGTGAGAGCTGACGGGCGCCCCAACATCTGCTGGATCTGCGCAACGATCTCGAGTGGTTCGGCGAGGCGGCCAACGCCGACTTCTCCACGCTCGGCCATTTCGCCCGCGGCTGGACCAACGAACGAAACGCCGTCGGCTTTCAATTGCGCAACATTGCGCTGCGTAGCCGGGTGGCCCCACATCTGCGGGTTCATGGCGGGCGCAACTAGGATCGGTTTGTTGGAAGCCAGCAAAACGGCAGTCGCCAGATCGTTGGCGTGCCCCCCCGCCATCTTGGCCAGGAGATCAGCCGTCGCCGGTGCGACGACAATAAGCGCGGCATCCCGGGACAGCCGGATGTGGCCGATTTCGCGTTCGTCATCGAGATCGAACAGGTCGGTGAAAACGCGCTCGTTACTCAAAGCGCCGATTGCGAGCGGCGTCACGAATTCGCGCCCGGCTTTGGTCAACACGGTGCGGACGCTGAAACCGCGCTCGCGGATGCGGCGTATGAGATCGAGGCTCTTGTAGGCCGCAATACCGCCGCCAATAATGAGAAGGATAGGTTTCGACAAAAGTCACCGCGCAAAGGTCGATTGATTGATTGAAGACTAGTGCCGGGAAACCGTTCTGCCAACGCAAGAAAGCTTCGCCCGGACGCGTTCTTTGCGTCTCACTACCGCATATGTCCGTCTTAACTATGAGGTTATGGGGACGCTCGTACCGCGTCCCACTGAAAAAAGGATCTGCCCATGCTCCGCCGCCTTGTCGCTCACGTTCTCGTCGTTTTGTCAGCCGTGTCCATGTATGCGGCCGCTGGCGTCGCGGCTGTATCATCAGACGGAAAAGCTGTCAGCGTTACGGCGCCATGGGCACGCGCAACGCCGGGCGGGTCGACAATCGGCGCCGCCTACGTGGACATCGCGGGCACCAAGGACAAAGGCGACAAGCTGATCGGCGCCTCATCGCCAGTTGCCGCCCGGATCGAAATTCACACCCACGACATGGCTGACGGCGTCATGAAAATGCGCAAGGTCGATGGCCTCGCGGTCGCAGCGGGACAAACCCGCAAGCTCGCGCCCGGCGGAGACCATCTGATGCTGTTCGATTTAAAGGCGCCTCTCAAACAAGGCGAAGTTTTTCCATTGACTTTGAAATTCGAAACATCGGGCGAAATCACAGTGGATGCGGCCATACAATCCGTAGGCGCAATGGCACCTGACGAAAAAGGTGCCATGACTCCGGGTGACGCCAAAAGCGGCAGCGAAGGCTCCGATGCCGGCAGCCACGATGGACATTAAAAATGTCTCTATACCCGATACCCGCAGCGGTTCGGGCGCCAAAAAAAATCAATCTTGCCCTTGACATCCGCGCCTCACTTTCACATGGTCCCGTTCAAGCCGGGCTGAGAAATCAGCCTCAAAAGTTTCGCCTTCAAGGCGAACGGACGGCCCAAGTCTGGGGAGACTGCAACGGGGTGGTGTGAAAACACCGCCCTTTTTGCATTCAGCGCTCCGCGCTCTCATAATCAGTTGCAAGACCGGAGACTTGCATGCGCGCTAATGCAGCCAAAGCCCAGGTGACCGGGGGCGGACGCATTCTCAATGCATGGTGCTCGATTGCAAGTTCGCACATCGCCGAAGCCTTGGGACATCAAGGTTTTGATACCGTCACAATCGATCTGCAGCACGGCGCCATCGATTACATGGCTGCGTTTCATATGTTGCAGGCCATCTCGTCCACGCCCGCGACGCCGTTCGTCCGTGTGCCCTGGAATGAGCCCGCGCTCTTGATGAAGCTGTTGGACGCGGGCGCTTACGGCGTGATCTGCCCGATGATCAATTCCAAGGCCGATTGCGAAGCCTTCGTCGGTGCTTGCCGCTATCCGCCGATGGGTTGGCGATCGTTTGGCCCCAACCGGGCAGTTCAATATGCGGGCCAGGATTATTGGCAGCACGCCAACCGCGAGGTCATGCTGCTGGCCCAAGTGGAGACGGCGCAAGCAGTGTCCAACATCGACCCGATTTTGCAAGTCACAGGGCTCGATGGAATTTATGTGGGCCCCGGTGATCTGTCGTTGTCAATGGGCGAGCCGCCATCCATGGCGCCAACGGCGCCTGACGTGCTCACGGCGATGCAGCGGGTTTGCGACAAGACAAGGTCACGCGGTTTGATCGCCGCTATCCATACTGACGGGCCAGCGACGGCGCTGCGCCGGTACACTGAAGGCTTCCAGTTCTGCTCGGTCCAGACCGATATGCGGCTCCTGTTGAACGCTGCGAAGGCGACCGTTCTGGCGATTAAAATTCCGGCTGCGGACTAGGCAAAGAGCCCGGCGCACGTTTTTTCATATCGCTTGGCCTCAAAAGACCGTCTAAAAACCAATATTGCAAAGTAGCCGTCGAGCCGGAGGAACTATGATCGAGGCCGCCATAGGACTGCTATGCGTTGCAGCCGGCTTGGCCGTGGCGCTCGGTATCGCTGACGATGCGCTGCAGTTGGGTGGCCTTGCATTTTTGACGGGCACGGCCGTCGTGTTCTTGGGAGCTTTGCTCTTTGTGCACGGACTCTACCGCGAGGTTCGCAACCGGCGTGCTGCCGAACCCCACGGCTTGCGTACCCGCGCCTTGATGCTCGTGAGCGTCGCGTGCGGCCTGCTTATTGTAGTTCTGGGCACCGCCGTATTTGGGCAGATGACTGTATCGGCCTTGCCCCTTGGCTATCATGCGGTGGCCGAAGCGGTGCCGCTGGCGCTGTTTATCTTGTATTTCGCCTTCAAGCGTAAGCAGGCGCGGCTCGATCGCGAAGGCCTTTTTGCCGCCAACCTTCGGCCGGAGGCGACACATGGCGTCCGCGACTGAGGGTGATGACGGCGTCAATGTCGTGCTCAGCCATGGCGGCAAAATAGCTGGCGGCGTGCTGTGCAGTTTTGCGGCTGCTATTGCTTTCACATCCATGGCCGAACGGCTCGGTGTAGTCGAGAATTCGATCTCGACAACCATTGTCGGAATCGCCGCTGTAATGGTGCTGTTGATTGGGGGGCTGTCACACACCGGCAAGCCGGCTGAGTTCTTTACGGCGAACCGCAAAATTACGCCGCTGGCGAGCGCACTTGGCGGCTTGGGCGGATGGCTTGCAGTGCCGGTCTTCACCGGGCTTGCGGCCGTACTTTTTTCCTTTGGCTTTGATGGTTTGGCCTTTGTCGCCGGGCCGATGGCCGGATTGTTTTTGGCTGGCGTCGCGATCCTGCCGTATCTGGCGGCATCGCAGGCGGCGACCGTTCCTGCCTTTCTCGGCCAGCGCTATGGCGCAACGGTTCGCGTTCTCGCGGCCCTCGTTATAGCTTGCGCATCATTTGCCGTGTTCGCGGCCGCGCTGTCGGTCGGTTCTGGCCTTGTCGCGCGCAGCTGCAATGTTCCGCTTCTGTCGGCCATGGGCGGCGCGCTGGCACTGATCGCGCTGTGCGTCCTTCCCGGCGGCATGAACAGTCTGACCTGGACAGGCGCGGCTTCGGCGCTCATCTTTCTCGTGGCCCTGGGGGTCACATCAATCGGCATATCCATGACTGCGTTCGACACGGCCTTGCCGCCACTTGCCTCGGCTCGCGCGCTGCAGAACATATCCAACCTCGAGATCAGCATGCTCGAAAAGGGCTTGGCCGACGCCGCTCTGTTGAAGCCCCACGCCAAGCCGTTTCTTCAGATCGATAGCGTCAATGTGTTTGGACTGATTTTCAGTTTGATGGCGGCGACCGCTGCTTTGCCGCAACTTTTGCAGCGGTCCTTGACGGTTGCCTCGCCGTCCGCTGCCCGCTCGTCGACGGCGTGGCTGCTGGGCTTAACGCTTTTCGTCCTGGCCATGGCCTCGGCGTGGGCGTTGCTTGCCAAGCACGAAGTGGTTTCAAGTATCGAGCGTGGGACCTCGTTTGCGGCGATGCCCGAATGGGCACTGCAAGCTGGCGACGGCGCGGGTGTGCGCGTCCATGGCCTTTCGGTGCGGCTGATCGAGGACGTGAACGCCGCCGTCAAGGACGGCGCCACAACGAGCGCGCAGGTGGCCGCAAGTCTTGAACAACGCCACGCCGATAGCGCCGCAGCATTCCGGGCGCTGAAGGAGCCGGTCAAAGCTTTGGCGATCGAAGTCGGCAGGGCCGCCCCGGCCGACGGAGGCACGCCCTATGCGGCGACGGCGCTGCGCGACAAGCTGCTTCCCGCGGCCGCTCTGGCCGCCGGTAACAAGAGCGGCTTGCTGACCATGGGGTCTGTCAAATTCGATGCCGATGCCTTGATGGAATTCGTGCCACGCATGTTTGCACAGTCGGCAACGACCGTGGCCTTAGCGTCGGTCGGGAGCCTGATCGTCACGCTGGCTATTGCGAGCGCGGCCCTGTTCAACGCCGCCGCCGTGCTCGGTCACGACATCTTTGCCGGCGCTGCTCCATCGCGTAGGCACGTCGCTGGCGCGCGGGTTATGCTGTTGCTCTTGGGCGGTGCCGGTGCCGCCTTGATCGTTTGGCCGCAGATAGAATTGCCGGGTCTTGCGTCCATTGCGTTGCAGGCGTCGGCCGCCGCCCTATTGCCGGTTTTGATCCTGGGTATCTGGTGGCGGCGCGCCAGCGCGTTCGGCGCGGTGCTGGCGATGGTCGCGGGTCTGGGCGTTGTGATTTTTTATGCAGCCGGCACTCAGCACTTTCCGGTGTTTTTCTACGAGTTGTGGCCGTCCGCCTCTGAGGGACTGCCGGCCGCCGTTAAAAAATTCGAGACTTTGAGAACGGCGCTTGGATCGGTCCAAGGTGAGCAAGCAGCCAGCATCGCGTCGGCTCTAAAGGCGCAGGCCGCTGGCACGCCTTATGTGCCGGGCATTGCCAACTGGTGGGGCCTAGGTGGGGCGTCCGCCCTCGTGTTCGCGCTCCCGGCTGCGTTCATTATGATGGTGCTGGGCAGCCTGGTCTCGCGCCAGCCCACCAGCGAACAAACCGAATTCG
>JANNUW010000178.1:0-2411 GCA_031414095.1 Hyphomicrobium sp.
CCACGGCTTCGGCCGCGCGAGTATCAACTCCTTCCTGCGCGAGGAGATCGCGAAGGTCGGAGCTGGTTTCCGAAACACCCAGCAGCCCAGAGTCGTGGTTCACCATGGTTTGAAATTGCGCTGCGCTCATTTTCTCTGTGCGGGCGAGAAATGAGACCAATCCCGGATCTAAGTCCCCAGAGCGGCTGCTCATCATCAGTCCGCCCGCCGGTGTGAAGCCCATGCTGGTATCGATACTGCGGCCGTCGCGCACTGCGGCCAGGCTTGCGCCGTTGCCGAGGTGAGCGAGGATTACACGGCCCGTTGTTGCGGTTGTGTCGCCGAGCCGTGCGAGTTCTTCCAAAAGAAACTCATAAGATAAACCATGAAACCCATAACGGCGCACGCCCGCCGCCTCGTAGCGGCGCGGGATCGGCAACATGCTGGCGACCCGTGGCATTGTGCGGTGAAATGCCGTGTCGAAGCATGCCACCTGAGGCAAAGCTGGATGGCGTTGGAGGATTGCTTCTATCAACGCGATTTCAAGTGGCAGATGCTCGGGATCATACGGGGTGATGCGGTGCAATTCTGCGAGCAGCGCTGGCGTGACGCGCTCGGGTTCGTTGTGCCCCATCCCATGCACCACCCTATGCCCCACGGCTCTGACTGAATCGAAAACGTTCTGCGCTTCGAGCCAGTCCAGCAGAAATGAAATCGCCGACCGGCGATCACCTGTTCCGATGCCGCCGCTGTCCTGGGATTTTCCAGACGTGTTGTTGAACGAAAACGTCGTGCCACTCAAACCGATCCGATCAACTTTGCCGGCAAGCGTCTTCCTCAGAGGCTCGCCTGCCTCATACACAGCAAACCGGATACTCGACGAGCCGCCATTGATCGTCAAAACCGGACGCGCAAGCCCGGTCGCGTTGTGTGTAGCCTTCAACTGACTTTTAATAGAAATGTCTGGCATCTGCGGCTCGCCCGCAATTGGCGGCTACTTGCGGTCACGGGTTCCGGCGCTGCACTGCCAGTGCAACGATACCTGCCACGAGCACGACGAATAAGAGCATGCATAGCCCGCCAAACCCGCCCATCCCCCAGCCCATTCCTTCAAAACCGCCCATCTCAGTCACTCCTTCAGAGTTTAGATTGTTCGACACTTGAATTAATAAGGGGTTTCGTCTGCTTGCGCCGGTCAAACTAGCTGTGCCAGTTAGCTTCGCTATTTTGCTTTTGTCTTCAGCCAGGCATCGATAACGGCAATTTCTTTCTCTTGCGCCGTGACGATGTCCTGTGCCAGTTTTTTGACTTCGGGATCTTTGCCATTGGTGAGGACAACCTTCGCCATGTCAATCGCACCTTGATGGTGGGCTCGCATGTGGTTCATGAAGTCTGCGTCGGCGTCGCCGGTGAATTTCATCATCGGCATGCCTTCCATCATCTTAGCCATGGCAGCTCTGTAATCTTTGGTGGATGCGGAATCGCTCGGGTCTGGATTCATCATTTTCATTCCCATTCCCGGCTTCATATCCATACCAGGCATGGGAGCTGGGTCAGCGGCGAGGGCGGCGGCAGTCGCGAGGATAGCCGCTACCGATGTTAGAAGGATGCGTTTCATGGTGATCTCAATGTTGTGTCATAAAGGCGTAGATGCCCGCGAAGCACAACCCAATGGAACCTCCTTAGTTCCCCGGGTACCGCTGATTCAGAGGTCACGAGCGCAACCGGCCCTTCCAGTATGGCTTTAAAAAATCGAGAAAAGCTAAGACAGCGATGCCGGCACCCACTGCCAAAGCAAGATCATTGAGATGCAACGGTCCGAAGCGAAAAAGGTCCTTGGCGAACGGCCAAAGAAGTGTCAGCCCCAGCATCGTTGTGACTGCAGCAAGGATCCATCCGAGGGCTGGATTTGGCCGCTGAAAACCAACGAGCAGCGAGGCGCTGAAGGACCGGTTGACAACAATCAAACCAACAATCGCCATGACCAGAGAAAAGAACGTCAATGCACGAACTTCCGTTTCCGGCATGCCTCTGCCCAATGCGACGATGTAGATGGTTGCCAACAGTACAAATGCGATAGTGCCCTGCAAAAGACTCCATCCGATGAGTTGTCGCGAGAACAGCGGCTCATCGGGGTTACGCGGTGCGCGGCGCATCACATCGTCCTCCTCCGTCTCGGCCTCGAACACGAGCGAGCAGACCGGATTAATCACCATCTCTAAGAACGCAATGTGCATGGGTCCAAATAGAATGGGCAGGCCAAACAGCAACGGTAGCAGCGCCAGTCCGGCAATTGGCACATGCACAGCAAAGATGAAGCCAATCGCCTTGCGAAGGTTGTCGTAGATTCGGCGACCGAGCCGGATTGCCTTGACGATCGAGTCAAAATCGTCGTCTAACAAAACTATCGACGAAGCCTCTCGCGCCACATC
>JANNUW010000179.1:0-2898 GCA_031414095.1 Hyphomicrobium sp.
TCCATGGTGTTCCAGGTCACTGACAGCCAGTTGACTGGTGAGGTGTCAACCACCGTCACCGTATTGCTCGCATTCCATTCGGTTTTGGCGAATGAAGGCGAGCAGGCGACTGCCACGGCAACAGCAGCGGCTGCAAGGCCGCTCCCTAACCGCAACAGACCGCCATCGGTCTTCTGGTTTCTCGTCATGTTTCCTCCCGATGTCCGCGGAGTGCGGACAGCATGCACGAAGTTCAGCCGGACAGAAGCGGGGCGATGATGCCCTCGATCCTGCCGTCTTTGACTTCGCCCGTTATCCTCTCGACGATTTTACCATCCCGGCCGATAACGACCATGAATGGAATGCCACCGAGAGAATTCCCTAAATCTTTACTGAGTTGGATCGCTTCGCGCCCACCGTAGACGATCGTGAACGGCAATTGGTGTTTGGCAACGAAATCCTTGACCTTGTCGGCGTTGTCCAAAGCGATGCCGAGGACATCGACGCCCAAATCCTTGTGCTTTTCATAGAGCGCCTTTAATTGCGGCGCTTCCTTCTGACAGGGCTCGCACCACGTCGCCCAGAAATAGACGACCGAGACCTTACCTTTGAGGCCCTCAAACGTGCGGGCCGTGCCCGATGTATCCTTGAAGGTGGCCGACCACAGCGGATCGGCGGAGACCGGGTGCGCGGGGGCGGCTGGCTCAGCAACGGCTGAAGTCGCCACCATAAACAGGGCGCTAAACACAATAGCGCAGCGGCGGACGAGGTGCGCGAATAGAACTGTCATGCTTGGCCCATTCAATGAAGTGCGGCGGCTGGCACGGCAGCGTCCCCCACGGACGCCGCTTCGGTGTAAGACGAATTTAGCTTGCGCGCAATGCTAGTCCCACCTACCGTCATCAAAGAAGTTTTTTATTCAATCTCAAAATTGTGCGCAATGTCAAAGTCTTGGCGGCTACCGTCGGTCGACGAAGCACTTCGGCACGAAAACTGTGCCGCTGCTGCGCTGCAATATGGGCGTCCGGCGACGGTAACCGCTCTGCGCGGCGTCTTAGACGACGTTCGAACCGCGATGAAATCAGATTTGAACGTCGAAACGGATCTCAATTGTATTGCCGGGCAAACCGTTGCCAGGCTTGAAAGCCTATCGGCTCCGAAGCTGCGCCGGGTTTTCAATCTGACCGGCACCGTGTTGCACACCAATCTCGGCCGTGCGCTCCTTGCAGAAGAGGCCATCGAAGCCGCTGTAACCGCGATGCGAAGCCCCGCGGCGCTTGAATTCGATCTTGGCAGCGGCCAGCGCGGCGAACGCGACGACGCCATTCGCGGTCTCATTTGCGAACTAACGGGCGCCGAGGATGCCATCGCCGTCAATAACAATGCCGCGGCCGTGATCTTGGTCCTCAATACCGTGGCAGCCGGAAAAGAGGCCATCGTCTCGCGCGGCGAACTGATCGAAATCGGCGGCGCCTTCCGCATGCCCGACATCATGGCCCGCGCCAATGCCAAACTCGTCGAAGTCGGCACCACCAACCGCACACATCTCAGCGACTACGAGGCCGCGATCGGCCCGGCCACCGGTTGCCTGATGAAGGTCCACACCTCGAATTACCTGATCCAAGGCTTTACGAAAGAAATCGAGAGCAGCGATCTGGCGAGGCTCGCCGGCGGCGCGGGCGTGCCCTTCATCGACGATCTCGGGTCGGGCACACTTATCGATCTCAAGCGCTATGGCCTGCGCCGCGAACGAACCGTGCAAGATGCGATCAAGGATGGTGCTGGCCTAGTGACGTTCTCTGGCGACAAGCTGCTGGGAGGCCCGCAGGCCGGTATCATCGCGGGGCGCCGGGACCTTGTCAGACTGTGCGCCAAAAACCCGATGAAGCGCGCCATGCGGCTTGACAAGGTCCGGCTTGCAGCCCTTGAGGCAACGCTCAAGTTGTACCGCGATCCGGATCGTCTCGTGCAGCGCTTGCCGACGTTGCGCATGCTGACGCTGCCAGTATCTGAATTGCGAGAAAGAGCCGAACGGCTGATCCCAAACTTGCAGGTACCGGGGTTCCAGGTCTCCGTCATCGACTGCAGCAGTCAGATCGGTTCGGGCGCGCTGCCGCTTGAGACAATCCCGAGTGCCGGTATCGGCTTCCATCTTTCCGATAGAAAAACTGCGGGACAGAGACTTGAGTCACTGTCTAAGCAGTTGCGTAATCGCATGATCCCAGTCATTGGCCGGATTGCGGACAATATGCTGATCTTGGATCTACGAACTCTGGACGACGAAGCCCTGTTCGCGGCAGGGTTCAAAGCATCGCCACTCAAGGAAGGATCGAGTTCCGCGTGATCAAATTTGGAGGAGAATCGTCCCCGGTGGGGCGTCCGGTCTTCAAAACCGGGTGGGGCTGCTATGCGGCGTTTGGTGGGTTCGACTCCCACTCTCCTTCGCCAACCCTTGTTGGCGGGCCCTGATGTGAAACGGGCCCCCGTCGAAACCGACATCGTCTTGGCCGGCGGCGGGCATGCGCACGTGTTCGTTCTGAAAGCGTTCGGCATGTGGCCTCAGCCCGGCGTCCGCCTGACTGTCATTGCCAAAGAATTGGCGGCACCCTACTCTGGCATGCTGCCTGGGTTTGCTGCAGGGCACTATGCGTTTGATGAGTGCCATATCAATCTTGTGCGTCTAGCAGAGTTTGCGGGCGCCCGGCTCATCCACGGTTCTGTCTGCGGCAGCGACCGTGTCAACCGGCGCGTCGAGATTGATGGCCGCCCGCCCGTCAGATACGACCTGCTATCGCTCGATGTTGGCATCACGCCGGACGTTAACGACATCGGCGGCGTTGCCGAACACGCCATCGCCGTCAAGCCGGTCTCGGTCTTCGCACCGAAGTGGGAAGAGCTTGAAGTGCGCGCGGCCTTGAA
>JANNUW010000180.1:0-19451 GCA_031414095.1 Hyphomicrobium sp.
AGTCCGCTGCGCCTATGCCGTCAAAGCCAGCGCCGCCCACGCGCACCATCGACATCAAAGACACGAGCAAGCCCGCAACCCGCCGTGGCCGTGCGAAGAAGACAGGGCGGCCGGGGGCATAAGTCGTAACCAGCGGTACACTTGCTGTAGCCAGCGGTTACATTCGTGGTGTAAAATCACTGCCATGACAAAACTTGAAGACATACAGAAAGCGGCGACAGAGCTCTCCGATGAGGAGCGCAAGGTATTGCGCGCCTGGCTCGACGAACTCGACGCACAAGCATGGGACGCGCAGATCGAACGCGATGCGAAGGCTGGTAAGCTTGACTGGCTTATTGAAGAAGCTCGGGCAGAACACGCGGCTAGACTGACAAGAAAACTACCCGGTGGAAGCCGTTGAGTCTCAAGTACCACTTTGGGAACGACGGCTCATGAGACACTACGCCACCAACCGCTTTTGGGCTGAACTGCAAGAACTACCCCCAGAAATTCAAAAACTGGCAGTAAAAAATTATCGCTTTCTGCTTCGCGATCCTAGGCACCCATCCATCCACTTTGAGCGCAAACGTCTCTATTGGTCTGCCCGTGTCGGCATTGGCTACCGCGCCCTGGCTTTAGAAGTAGAGGGCGGCTTTGAGTGGTTTTGGACGGCACGCACGCCGACTATGACCGGCTCATCCGTTAATTCACATGCGGCCTAGAAAGCCGGCCCGCATTGGAATAGTGCGGCTGGAACCATCGCTTTCTGCCTACGTTGTCCCAGAGCACAACAGCTCTGGAGACCATCATGCCGAAAATCACGAATGCAAAAATCCTCATCCTTGCGACGGATGGGTTCGAGCAATCGGAGCTCGAAGTGCCGTTAGAAAAACTGCGCACAGCCGGAGCCCTGGTCCACGTCG
Organism: Hyphomicrobium sp.; assembly: GCA_031414095.1. Classification (GTDB taxonomy): domain Bacteria; phylum Pseudomonadota; class Alphaproteobacteria; order Rhizobiales; family Hyphomicrobiaceae; genus JANNFX01. The sequence continues at coordinate 903 of JANNUW010000180.1, forward strand.
GCGCGCCTTCGCAGCGCAAGGACAAGGCCCACATCATGGGTTGGAAGGGCAAAGACTGGGGCAGTCCCGTGCCGGTCGATGTCGAACTGAACGAAGTCAGCGTCGGTTTTTATGACGGGCTTGTGTTGCCGGGCGGGCAAATGAATCCCGACACGCTTCGGCAGACGCCCGAAGCCATGAAATTCATCACCGAGTTTATTGCGTCGGGCAAGACCATCGCAGCGGTTTGCCATGCGCCGTGGCTGCTCGTCGAAGCCAACGCCGTTAGAGGCAGAAAAATAACGTCCTACAAATCGATCAAGACAGACATCGTCAACGCAGGCGCCAATTGGGTCGATCAGCCTGTGGTCGCCGACCAAGGGATTGTCACCAGCCGCAATCCCGACGACTTGAACGCGTTCGTCGCCAAGATTATCGAAGAAGTCGAAGAAGGAAAGCACGAGCGGGCAATTTTGGCAGCTTAGTGGGAGCGCAATGAGCGCGAATGAGAGCGGCGTGCCGAAGTTCGGGGCGCCGTTTCTTGCGATGCGGGCCATATCGACTTCTTGTGCTACTGATCGGCCGACAGGCGGAGCTTGAGTGTGTCGATCCGCCATTGGGGCCGCGCATTTCATGCTGATTGATCCCAACCAACTGAATGCCGACTGCGCGTGCATCTCGCTCGACCGGCAGGCGTTGAGCCGGGAACTGGACGCTACGGTGGGCGAGACCGGCTTTGCGCAGCGCCTCGACACGTCGCATCCCTCACTGCTCTCTAACCTGCCGGTCTACTTGCGCTCGGACGACGCCCAAGTGATGGCCGCGCTGATCGCCACTATCGAAAAAATCGCGCAGATCAGCCCCTATCAAAGCGCAGCGCTTGCCGTTGCGCCGGCCCTTGCCCTCCACCGGACAGCTGCGCCGAGCGTGTTGATGGGCTACGATTTCCATATCGGCAAAGATGGGCCGAAGCTCATCGAGATCAATACAAACGCCGGCGGCGCGTTGATCAATGCCGCCCTGCTCAAAGCGCAAAAGGTCTGTTGTGCGGCCGTGATGCCGTTGCTGTCGTCGTCGGTGCCAGCGGTCGACCCAGAGACGGCGATACTCGCGAGCTTCCTCGACGTCTGGAAAAAGGAGCGAGGCAACGACACCCTGAGAACGATTGCCATCGTCGATACCGATCCAGAACACCAGTTCCTCTATCCCGAATTCGAACTCTTCCAGCGCCTGTTCCAGCGTCATGGGCTGGAGGCGATCATCGCACCACCTGATGCCCTTCACTACGATCGCGGGCAATTGCGTGCTGGGGATAAAAAAATTGATCTCGTCTACAACCGGCTGACCGATTTCGGCCTTGAAGATCCGGCGAGCCAACCTCTGCGTAATGCCTATACCGCAGGCGACGTGGTCGTGACGCCCAACCCGTGGGCGCATGCGTTGTTCGCCGACAAGCGCAATCTCGTGCGCCTCACCGACAGCGATTTGCTGCAAAGCTGGGGCGTTGCTGATGAAGACATTGCACGGCTGTTGGCTGGGATTCCAAAAACAGTTCACGTGACAGCGAACAACGCCGCCGATCTGTGGTCACGACGATCATCCTTGTTTTTCAAGCCGGCTTCAGGTTTCGGCAGCAAGGCCGCCTATCGCGGCGAGAAGATCACCAAGCGGGTTTGGGAAACGGTCATCGCCGGCGGCTACATCGCTCAGGATCTGGTGGCGCCGAGCACCCGAACCGTGGTCGTCGATGGCGCGCGCCAGCATCTCAAAGTCGATATCCGCAACTATACTTATGACGGCCACGTACAGCTCATCGCGGCGCGGCTCTACCAGGGCCAGACGACCAACATGCGCACGCCGGGCGGTGGGTTTGCGCCCGTTTTATCGGGCATTTACGCAGAGCCGCCCAGTTGTAGCGATCCGGTTACCGGCGCATGCGCGTGCGACTGATCAATGAAGCCCTGGCTCAACGGCTGATCTCGACGCGCTCGCCGTAATCGGGCACCAGCGACGGCCAGTCTTGGACACTGGCACCCGACAGCGAGCCGCGAATGGCGGCGATCGGCCCGCCATGGGTTACGGCGATGATAGTGCCGTTGTCGCGCGGCAGAGCATCAAACCACGCCATAGCGCGGTCGCGCAGTTCGAAAGTTGTCTCGCCGCCATCAATCCTGAAGGTTGCGGGCTGCGTGATCAGTCCCATCATAGCGCTGCCGGAGTGCGCGTAAATCGCGTCCCAGCTTTCACCCTCCCAGGACCCGAAGTTGAATTCGGCGAGCCGGCTGTCGAGGTGCACCCCGATCCCGTACTGACGCGCGATGAGCGCGCCCAGAAAGCGCGCACGGCGCGATGGCGACGTGGCGATCATCGAGACATTGCCAAAATCCAGAGCCCGGGCAATGCCACGCGCGGCCAAACTTCCTTCGCGGCTCAGGCCCGCGTTCGACCGGCCGTAGCAGCGGCCGTTCCAATGCGATGCCAGTTGCGTGTGTCGGATCAGAACAACGACGCCCATGGTCAATGCAGCCGCGCGAATGCGAGTGTGGCGACGAGAATGCCGATATAGGCGGCAAAGCCGAGGCAATCGCCGGTGACACCGCCGATCCGGCCCATCACATAAGATTTGAGCCAGACGACAAAGCTGACGAGCACCACCGAAACACTCACCAGAGCAATCGCGTCATGCCGCGCGGCAATAATTAAAACCGGCGCAATCAACAGTGCTGCAACGATGACCGAGCCGAGCGTCACGTCCTGCCCGACAGCTTTTGAAAGTCCCTCACGGGCTTCAACCGGCGCCACCATCGCCATCAACGCGACGACGACGAGCCGCCCCAGGGCGCCCGATACCACAAGGGCGATCGTGGCGGTCCAGAGATCGCCGGTCACGATCAAGCCCGAGGCCCGCAAGGCGACCGCGAGGCCAAGACCCATGACGCCAAAGCTGCCAATGCGGCTGTCTTTCAAAATGCGCAAGACATCGTCGCGCGTCCAGCCGCCACCGAAGGCGTCGCAAAAGTCGGCGACTGCGTCTTCGTGCAGCGCGCCCGTCAGCGCGGCCTCGAATGCCAATGCGGCCAGCACAGCGACAGGAAACGGCAGCACGTGCGCGAATGCCCAGAGCGCGCCTGCTGTCAGCGCTCCGATGACCGCTCCAACAAGGGGAAAGTAGATGACGCCGCGGCGCACATCACCGGCGCGTGTCGCGTCCGGCTGGTCATGCCCCCCTGGCACGGGCAGTCTCGTCAAAAATTGAATGGCTGCAAAAAAAGCCCGGAGGCCGGGCGCATCAAACACGCTTGATGATCGTGGCCCCTCGCTCATCCCGTTACCTCTTTCAAGGTCGCAACGCTGGTCATAAGGTTTGCGGCCGCATCCAGCATCGGCATCAGGAGCAGGGCGCCGGTTCCCTCTCCTAGACGCAGCTGCCAGTCGAGGAACGGCTCCAACCCGAGCTTTTCGAGCGCGATGGCGTGGGCAGGCTCCGAGCCGACGTGTGCGGCGATGGCAGTATCGAGCGCTGCGGGATCGACTGAGGCCGCGACGAGCGCTGCTGCCGCCGAGACGACGCCGTCGAGCACGACCGTGATGTCGGCCTGCGCGGCCGCGGCTATGGCACCCGCCATGGCGACGATCTCGAAGCCGGCAATGCTCGCGATGGCAGCGACGGGATCGATCTCGACAAGTTTTATAGCGCGCCCGACTGCAGCGGCGGCGACGGCGTGTTTTTTTGCAAGCGTCTCAGGCGTGGCACCTGCACCGGGCCCGACCACCAGCTGAGGTTCGGCTTGCGCAATAAGTGCGACGAGACACGCGGCAGCCGTTGTGTTGCCGATGCCGACTTCACCGACCGCGATTAATTTGATGCCGTCTTTGGCTGCGGCCTTGACCGCCTCGTCTCCCACCAGCCATGCGGCCCAAAATTGATCGGGGGTCAATGCCGGGCCATTTGCGAGATTTGCCGAGCCCTTGGCCACACGCGCATCGACATAGATTTTGGATGCGGGCGCATCTTTGATTTGCGAGCCCGCGTCGATCAGTACGACCGGCGTATCGGCGGCCGCTGCCAAGGCCGAGCACGACGCGCGTCCGTTCGCAATGACGCCGATCATGGCAGCGGTGACGGCCGATGGCCATAAGCCGACGCCCTCTTCAACAACACCGTGATCGCCCGCAAATATTATCAGGCGGCGCGGTTTCGTCTTGGGCTGAAGCGTGTTTTGCGTGACAGCCAGGCGCGCTGCCAAAACTTCGAGCCGGCCGAGGCTCCCGGGTGGCTTTGCGAGGCCGTCGAGGTGTGCCGCAATGGTTTCAGCGTCGATCATCAGTGTCTTTCAAAACAACTCAAGCCAGGAAGGGCGCAAACGGGAGGTCCGTCATCTCGGGCTTAATGCCAAATCCCGTCAGCAGGCAATGGACCTGACCGCGATGATGGGTCTGGTGATTGAACAGATGCGTGACGGCAATCCATTTCGGCGTCGTCATGGCGCGGCCCGTCGCGCCTGAAACCCAACTCAAGTCGCCCTCGAGATCAGCGGTCGTGAGCGCGGTTGCCCAGTCGCCGATGACCGCGTCGAACGTTTCGCGCTCGCCCATAAGCTCTTGCCAGCTTTCAAACTGGGATAGGCCGGCGTTAAGCGTTTTTGTGTCGGGCCCCGCCGCTGCGCCAAACCGCATCAACCACATCTGATCGGCCCACAGCACATGATTGAGGGTCGCGTGAATGGAGCCGAAAAAAGCGCCGCGCTCGGCTTTGCGATCCAGATCGCCGAGGCGGCCGGCCGCTCCGAAAATAGAACTGTTCTGCCACTTGTTATAGCGCGCCATAGTCGCCACGAATTCCGGTGTGATCATGTCATCCTCACGTGCGCCGAGTGAATGAAACGCCGCACTGTCACAGGCCTCGCAACTTAATGTTTCCGGCAGAGCAAGACACCCGTACACGAAAGGCCCCGTCACCGGAGCCTTTCGCTTGATGCGGCATGTGATCAATCAATCAGCCGACGATTTCGTCGGGCCGGAAATTCATGGCGATTTCGCGCTCGGCCGAGGCCGCGCTGTCGGAACCATGGCTCGAGTTTTCACCCTTCGAGACTGCAAACAGCTTGCGAACAGTTCCCTCGGCCGCTTCCTTGGGATCGGTCGCGCCCATCACTTCGCGGTACTTCGCGATGGCATTTTCGCCTTCGAGCACTTGGCACACGATCGGACCCGAGGTCATGAAATCGCACAATTCGCCGTAGAACGGACGGGCCGCATGTTCCTCGTAGAACTTTTCCGCCTGTGCCCGCGTCCAGCGCACACGCTTTTGAGCGACGATCCGCAAGCCCGCCTTTTCGATAACGGCGTTGATACCGCCCGTAAGGTTGCGGCGGGTTGCATCGGGCTTCAAGATCGAGAAGGTGCGTTCGATGGCCATATCGGTGGTCTTTCACAAGTTGAAATATGAGATATGTAGGAACGGAGTATAATTGATTACGAGCCTCCGGTGCTGCGTCGCGTTATAGGCGGCTGGGTCGCAGCCAACAAGCCAGAGCAAGCTCGTAGAGGCCTGCATTTGCGGCTCTTGACACTCTGCCGCAGGATTGCAGAAATGGGCTGGGTTGCCGCCCCTAAAAAGGCCAGGATTAACTGGTCCACGATTATACTTACGCTGGTCTTGCAGTCCCGGCAGGATGGTCTCACTGTCCTGTCCGCAGGCCTGGCGAATCAAAAACCCAAGGCAAGCCGTAAGGGCGTGTCACAATCCGCGAAATCCCGCGTGCGCGCTCAGTGCTGGCAGCGGACCGTGGTATAGGTAGCCATGAGCAGTATGGACGTCAGCATACACTGGTTTATTGCGCGCGACGGGCGCCAGCACGGACCCGTGTCCGACATGGAGATGCGCAAGCTCGTTGAGCTTGGCCACCTGCGCCACACCGATTTGCTGTGGCGTCAGGGGTTCCCCGATTGGCGGCCAGCACCCACCGTTTTCGCCGGATCTCCAGCGGCAGCGACAGCTCCTGGTGCGGGTGCTGCCTCAATGGCCGCCGACCGGCTTCATGCCATGCAGGCAGAGCGCGGCGCATCGGAACGCCATCACGCCAGCACGTCACATTCCGTGATGCCGCGCTTTGAAGCGACGGCCGGACGGGGCGCCATGTCAGGCGCCGCCGCGACGGCCGCAGCGGCCGCAATGTCGAACGGCGCTGCCATAGGCCAGAGCTTGCCGCAACCGTCGGGGCAGCCCTATCCTGGTGGCCCGCAGGTCGCGTCCGCGCAACCGGGGCTGCAATTGAGTTCGATTGGCGAACGCCAGCCGCTTTCCACAAACCCTAGCAATGGCGCGCAATTCATTCCGCAAGCGCGCGAACCAAGGCTCGAGAGCGGGCCTAGTTCTGATTTTCGCGAATCGTTGCCGGCAGCAAACAGGGGCGATGGTCCTCCTGCGCGATCGAAGCGCAAATTGGCAATTGCCGCCAGCGTTGCGCTCTTGGCGCTGGCAGGCGGCGGCTGGTACGCCACCAAATTCATGGGCGTCGACTTCAAGAATTTGATCGCCTTTAAAAAGAACGACGTCAAACCGGCAGACTCGGCGCCAGCTGTGAGTACTCCAGCGGAAGCACCCGAACAGAAGGCGCCCGAGGTTGCAACAGTGGCCCTGGCCGCGCCTTCGCCCGGTCAAGTACAAGCAATTGAAGCCAACTTACAGAAGGCGCCATATTGGAAATTGATCGCGACCGAGTTCCCCGATTGGTATCGCGAAAAAGTCGACGCTGCGGCACGTCTTGCCACTGAGGGCAAAAGCGAAACCGAAGTTGCAAAGAACCTTGTGCAGGCGATCGTCGAATTGCGCCGCAGTCAGTCGGAAGCAGCGCTCGCCGCCAGCAGTCCGACCCTCAAGGCTCTGGCCAGCGCCTTCAAGGCAACTGTGACGAGGCTCAGCAAAGAAGGCACCGCCACGTGCATGGGCTTCATCATGGCTGGCGAATCCCACGACAGCGTCGTCGCCATGATTGCCGATCCGGCGAGAAATACCGAGGTTAACGCGCATCTGCTCGCAATTTTTAGCGCCGTTGTCGAAGGCCGCAAGTCCGCGACGGTCCACGCCGACCCGGCCGATGGCGATTACAAGCTGCTCGTTGCCGAACTCGTCAAGGGCGGCTGGACGCAGGCGGAATTGGAAATTTTTGCCGATCCCAAGGGCGCCAGCCGCACGACGCCCGAACGCTACTGTCAGATGATGCAGGACTTCTTCGCAGCCCACCTGACAATTCCAGATGCGGCCGTGCAGGACCGGCTGCTGCACCGGACTTTGAAGCTCGTGGTGGCGGGATAAATTTTAAAAACGCAGGTGGATCGAGCGCGGGACGCTCGATCCACCCTTTAACGCCTCGCCGACAAATACGCCGTCACATCGAAGCGTTGAACGCGGCCCCAGAACCTTGAGCGGGGTATGGCTCAGAAGCAGCGCGGTTAAACTAACAACGCCAGAGCGCTTCAACTATTCCGCCGGTTTTCAAGGTGCCGGTGGATAACTTCGCCAACGGGACCTCCGTCCCCTTCGGCGCATGCGCCTCGAACGCATGGTGACAGCGGCACGGCGAAGCGCTATTGCGGCGCAATCATGCTGCACATCAACGACTTGACATTCCGCATCGAAGGCAGGCCAATCTTTGAGCACGCCAGCGCGACCATTCCCGACGGCCATCGGGTGGGTCTCGTCGGACGCAATGGAGCGGGCAAATCGACATTGCTGCGGCTCATCATGGGGGACGCTCACCCCGACGACGGCACTATCACCATTCCCAAAGGCGCGCGCATCGGCCATGTCGCGCAGGAAGCGCCCGGCGGCGACACGACCCTGATCGACTGGGTTCTCAATGCCGACACGGAACGCGCCGGCCTGTTGGCCGAGGCCGAAACCGCGACCGACCCGCACCGCATCGCGGAAATCCAAGTCCGCCTCGCCGACATGGGTGCTCATGCTGCACCGGCGCGGGCCAGCGCCATTCTGGCAGGGCTAGGTTTCGACGAAGCCGCGCAAAGCCGGCCCTGCGAGTCCTATTCTGGTGGCTGGCGTATGCGTGTGGCGTTGGCGGCCGTGCTGTTTCTCGAGCCAGACATCCTGATGCTCGACGAACCGACCAACTACCTCGACCTCGAAGGCACGCTGTGGCTCGAGACGTACCTGCGAACCTATCCGCACACGGTGGTGATCGTCAGCCATGACCGCGATCTGCTGAACCGCGCCGTCGGCAGCATCCTGCATCTCGAGAAGGGTAAGCTGACGCTCTACACGGGCGGCTACGACACGTTCGAAGAAACGCGCCGCGAACGCCAGCGTCTCGAACTCAAAATGAAGAAAAAGCAGGACGACGACAGGCGCCGCATCCAGGCGTTTATCGATCGTTTCAAAGCCAAGGCAACCAAAGCCAAGCAGGCCCAAAGCCGCGTCAAAGCGCTCGCTAAAATGCAGCCGATTGCGGCCCAGGCCGAAGACCGGGTGCCGCCGTTTATTCTGCCTGATCCGCCAAAGCTGCTGGCGAGCCCGCTGTTGCGCCTCGAGGCGGCAACCGCCGGATACACACCAGGGCAGCCGATTCTATCCAATCTGACGCTGCGTATCGACCAGGACGATCGCATCGCCTTGCTCGGCCAGAACGGCAACGGCAAGTCGACGTTTGCCAAACTTCTGGCAGGGCGCATGGCGCCGCTGACGGGTAAAGTGTGGGGCGTCAACAAGGTGACGGTCGGCTATTTCGCGCAACATCAACTCGACGATCTCAATCCGAACGCGACGCCCTACGACTACATGCTGGACTTGATGCCCGACGCGACCGAAGCCCAGAAGCGTACCAAACTCGGCAGCTTCGGCTTTTCGATCAACAAAGCCGATACGAAATGCGGAAATCTTTCGGGCGGTGAAAAAGCCCGTCTGCTGCTGGCGCTGACCGCGTTCCACGGGCCGCATTTGCTCATTCTCGACGAGCCGACCAACCATCTCGACGTCGACAGCCGCGAAGCGCTGATCCACGCACTGGCCGAATATCAGGGCGCCGTCATCCTCATTAGCCATGACCGGCATCTGGTCGAAGCCTCAGCCGACCGCCTGTGGATTGTGAAGGGCGGTACCGTCAGCGCCTACGACGGTGATATGGAAAGCTACCGCGAAGAACTGCTCGCCTCGCGCACGATCATGAAGCAGCGCGGCAACGGCGCCGACGCCGATGCCAAAAGCGGCCGCGCCGATACCCGTCGCCTGGCGGCAGAGCGCCGGTCTGAGTTGGCGCCGTTAAAGAAAGTCATGCAATCGGCTGAAAAGTTAGTCGAAACGCTGGTCGTCCAACTCGCCAAAGCCGATGCCACGCTGGCTGATCCCAAGCTCTACGAAGACCCTGCCCGCAGCCAGAAACTGGCCGTCGAGCGGGGCCAGCTCGCCAAACGCTTGGCGGAAGCAGAAGATCGCTGGCTGGAAGCCACACATCTCTATGAGGAAGCTCTGTCGGCATAGGAAGTTGGCACGGCGCGCACGCGGATTGTCAACGCTTTCCACAGGCAAAAGTGCGACTACGATTTAGTTAAAGCCACGTGGATAAATGTACTTTAAAACCATTTGGAAGGGGCTGGCCTGTCCGATCTTGCGGGGTTAGATCGTGCGGAACAGGCGGGCGCTTGTGCTGCGTGGCGGTCCAGCTCCCCCTTATCCTTAGGCGACGCCGCCGCGCTACGAATGCACGGCGCTTCGTTGTCTCAGTTGCAATCTATTTTTCAGAGATTGCCGGCGTCAGGGGCAGTTCGAAGCGCAGGCAGTCACACACGACAGTCGGAATTTTTTCGCGGCCCTTCGATTTTCGCATCACGACGATACCCAGCGCCGAAAGGCGTTGCAGCGTCCGTGTAAGACTGGCCGTTGGCCGGCCCGACCAACGCGAGAGTTCCGCCAGTGATTGCGGACGCTCGCGTTTGATGATCTGCAAAAGTTCGATATTGCGGCCGGTGATCAGGCGCATCACCTGTTCGGCTGTTACCGTTGCAACGGCGCGCTTGCCGCCGCCGTTCGCAAGCCGTCCTGCAGCCAGCCTTTCGGCTGCCACACCCGTTCCAGTATCAAAGGAACCTGGCTGAGCAATCTCGATCAACAATATCTTGTCGTCGTTGACAGTCGCCATCGCAGATTAGCTCGCGTCTGGGCGCGCCAGCACGATAGCCGATCACAGGTTTTTGCTGCCTGAATGGTGCGCGCGATCATAGGACTACAAACGCCGCTCGCGACCGGAAAGATCACTTTTTTCATAGACAATTTGTGGAGATAGCGCGCTGACGATCAGCCGTTGGCTGGTACCTTCGCCGCGCGCGCCTTGCCGGAGGCTTTCTTGAGGCGCTTACGCACCGCAGCGGTGTTGCCCTGGTTGCGCGTGACGGCCGCACGGGGAATGGCGCGCCTGGCTTTTTTCTTCTGAATTTCTACCTTGCGGGCGGTACGTTCGGTCATCTTCATATCCTGAGTGCCCGGCCGTACTTGGCTGGGGGCGCATAAAAGCCGCGCTGGTTGCGAAAGAAGCCGTCCTGTAAGCGATTAGGCCGCCGCTGGCAAGCCCGGCGCCTATTCGGAGGGCAGCGGTGCCGGTCAGGACAATAGCGCCAACCCATAGCCCGGCGACAAAAGCACTCCCGCCCAGATGAGCGCGCCGAGAGCGCTTGCGAGCAGAAACGCCAGCCAGGGCATGGGGAGCGTACCCGCCATGACGGGGGCGAAGGGCCGCAGCATGCCCAAAAACTTGGACCCGATGAGCGCGACCGCGCCCCATTTTTGGTCCATCGCCTTGGCCTTCGCCATCAGGCCTGGGTAATTGCGGAACGGCCACTTGGTCTCGATGGTGTCCTTAAACCGCCGGCCTATGGCGTAACTTACCATGTCGCCTAAAAAAGCGCCCAAAGCCCCCGCCAGCCAAATCGGGACGAACGCGCCGCCAGCCGCATTATGCAGCGCGCCGATGGCGAGAAACAAGAGTGTCGCGGGTACGAACAGTGACGTCAACGCGATGCTTTCGGCAAAGCCCAGCGCCAGCACGAGGGGGGCAACCAATTGACCGTGCTCGCGCGCCAAGGCCAACAGCTGATCCACGATCGGACCGGGAAATACGGGCGGCATCTGGTCTCGTTCGCTCTACTAAACTGTCATCAACAGCGATATCAGGTAGCGCGGCGACAACAGTACGGCCGCCCACAACGCCGCTGAAACGGCGCTGACAATGAGGAACGCGAGCAGGTTCTGGCGTTGCGAGCCCGATGCTAGCGGAGCGAACGAACGCAACGTCGTGTGGAACTTCGACAACAGCAACCCGAGAACGCCCGAACGCGACATGAATGCGCGCGCCTTATCGGCAGATTCGGGCGACCAGCTGTTGGGATAGATGTTTTCGAAATCGGTCGGTCGCCGACGCCCGGTGATGTATCCCATCGCATCGCCGGCGAACGCGCCGAACCCGCCCGCGATGAGCAATGTGATCAAACTGCCACCCGCGTAAAGGTGTGCCGCGCCCAAGCCCACGAACACGATCAGCGTCGGAATAGCCATCAAGGGCGTCGGGATACTATTCAAGAAAGCCGCTGCAAATATGAGCGCCGCAATCACGTACTCATACGTGCGCATGAACTCGAACACCTCGTCTTTGAACGTGACCAGGAAGAACGGCGCCAAAATCACCCAGCCGGCCCACAGAAACGCGCTCGATATATTGGCAATCTGGAACGGCAGCTGGCGCATGGCAAACATGCCAGCCACAACAGGAATAACCGCGCGCACGGGGCCAAAAAAATGGCCGATGAAAACGCCCCACGCCCCGTATTTCTCGAAGAAAATTTTACCGCGGGGTATGAGGTCGGGCGTTGTCGTGAACGGCCATATCTTGGCGATGTCGTCCTTGAAACGGAGCCCGATCCAATAGGAGATCGAGTAGCCAAATGCGCCACCAAGACCAGCCGCGACGACGGCCTGCAACATGGTTTGCAGATTTGTGCCGCTCGCCGAGAGCAGCACGGTGATGCCAGCGAGGATCGCGGTTCCCGGCCAGATCAGCGATAGGAAACAGACTGATTCGCCGAACGCGACGAGAAACGCGATCGGCGCCGCCCAACTCTGATGCTCGCGCACGAACGTGACGATAGTCTCGACAATATGCTGCATCATGGGGGGCTGGCTTTCATCAAAGGCTGGGCGGGCATTTGAGGTCTGCGCCAACCTTTATCAAGTGACATGTCAGTCAAGGCCAAGTGCGGATGAGGGTTCGGGCGAAGCCCCGCACAGCTCCACTCAGCTTTTTTTACAACGCCGGTTGTACTCGGTTCCAAGCTCGCGGCCAACATCGTGCGCCAACATGGCGCCGCGCGATACCTGGCCTGCCGTTAGACCCGTGCCATTCGACCGCAAGGCGGCGGGGCCCGCCTCTGCTTCCTTACGGCCGTGAGCTAACTCTTCACACGACAGATCTTTTTTCTTATTTTTGAATGCGAAGAGGCGCACACCCGACGCATAGGCAGCGGGCGATGCTGGCTCTTTTACCCATTTGCGGGCGGGATCGCCGACCATCGCCTGCAGCGTTGCCTTGCGCTGCGAAATACATTCGAAACTGTCGTCGACGCAGCCAAGACCCGCGCGCGTGGAGCTAATCTGCGGCGGGTCGCCGCTGGCACAGCCCGGTGCAAAGGACATGAGGCACACAAGCACCAAGGCCCTCAGTCGGGCAGACGGCGCAGCTATGAAATCCCCCGGCATTGCGATTCCCTTGTCGGCCATTTGAGTGGCCATAGAAGGCGCCGATGGCAGCGTCAAGGCAGAACCGCCGACGGATTGTGGGACCGCAGCGAAAACCGCTATAAACGCCATAACTCGCGCAAGCTTATAGAGAATTGCCGCGTCCAAAATGGAGTACTGTCAACGATGGCCTACGCAATTCGGCTCGATGCCCCCGGCGGGCCCGAAGTCTTGGCACGCCATAATATCATGCTCGAGGCGCCAGGCCCGGGGCAAGTGCGCCTCGCGCAACGCGCCTGCGGTCTCAACTTTATCGATATTTATCAACGCACGGGTTTGTACAAACTGCCAAATTTTCCCGCTATCATCGGCATGGAGGGCGCTGGCGAAGTGACTGCGGCCGGCGACGGGATCGAGGACATTGCGCTTGGCGATAGAGTCGCCTATGCGGGCGTTCTGGGCGGGTATGCGTCCGATCGCCTTATCGCAGCCGATCGACTCGTGAAGGTGCCGGCCGGCATCGATTTTGAAACCGCAGCCTGTATGATGCTGCAGGGCATGACCGTCCGCTACTTGTTCAAAGAGACCTATAAGGTCGTGCCACAAACCGTCATGCTGTTTCACGCGGCCGCCGGTGGCGTCGGACTGATCGCCTGCCAGTGGGCACGAGCCATCGGCGCTACCATGATTGGAACCGTAAGTTCTGACGCCAAGGCCGAACTCGCCCGCGCCCACGGCTGCACCCACGTCATCAATACGGCGCGCGAAGACACCGTCACGCGGGTGCGCGAGCTTACCCGCGGCGCGCTGTGCGACGTTGCCTTCGACTCAATTGGCCGCGATACCTTCCCCGCTTCCCTCGACTGCCTGCGGCCCAAAGGCATGTGGGTCAGCTTCGGCAACGCATCCGGCCCCGTGCCGCCTTTTGATCTCGCAGCGCTGAAGGGCTCGTTGTTTGCGACAAGGCCTTCGCTGATGGCCTACATTGCCGGCCGTGATGATCTGAGAGCCAATGCTGCCGATCTCTTCGCCATGATCACTTCGGGCAAAATCAAAATCGCGATCAACCAGAGATACGCGCTCGAAGACGTCGCGACCGCTCACCGCGATCTTGAAGGGCGCAAAACCACAGGCTCCACCGTGTTGATCCCCTGAAATGCGAGCAATCAGGATTACTTCGAGAAAACTGGGCCGTCGGGATAGGCAGTGCGGCCGGTGACGCGCTCGAACACGATTGCCGACAGGACCTTGCTCGACGACGTCGGCTCGATAAAAATATGCGGTTGTTGAACGGGCGCTGGTGGCTCGGCTTGACTGCGCGCGCCGCCCATAACGCCCAGTCCGGCACCCAAATAAGATGGCCGCTCCAATGCTGTAGCACCCGTGTCGTTGGCGCAGCCGGCGAGTTGCGACGCTACAATCAGTGCAGTGATGGCAAGACAAACCTGCCCAGACATCGCGGTCCTCCGATCGTGTTCGGCCGTTACACACAAGCGGCCCTTTCGCATTTGCTACCGTTATACGAGACGCAATGAACGCGTGCTGAACGCAGCGTTGGCAAGGCCATCGCGATGCTAGGTCTCGACACTCAAAAAGGCTTTCTCGTTTGATAGTTAGTGCGGCCTTAAGAGACCGCTTAACAAGCCGTTGCCGCGCGCTTTAATCGGAGAGATCTGACCCGCAGCGGCACAGGCGCGCATAACTTTATTCAGTCTGCTCAACACAATGCAACCAACTGTCCGCGCCGCCGTTTACCTGTTGTCATTTGGCCGCTGACATATTTGCTCAGTCGGCTGCGAGGTGACTTGACGGCCTTTCGAACTCAGCGAGACGGTGGAGCACCAGTTATGGCGCGTATGGATTTTTCAACTCGGGATGTGACAGAGTTCGCTGCCCAGGGCGGCGCGGCCGATGCGCTGTTCGAACTCGGATTGATGTATTGTTCAGGCCGCGAAGTTGCACTCGACCTCGTGCAAGCGCACAAATGGTTCAATCTTGCCGCCGTTCGTGGCAACGCCGACGCGAAAGCTTACCGGGTAGAAATCTCAAGCGAGATGACCAAGGCCCAGGTGGCAGAAGCGCAGCGTCAGGCGCGCGAATGGATCAAGCTGCACTAAGTGCACGTTCTTCTGCGGCAACAATCGCGTGCTAGCATTCGCTGAAGAGCGACGTCAGGCACCGCCAAGTTTTCTTGGCCGCAGAACCGACAGCCCCGCCGGCTTGCTCGACCGTTTCGCCGGTTTTTTCGGCAGACCCGGCGACGGCATCGCCGGCTTTCTTTAGGCCCGTCTTCGAAGCCTCCAGAGTTCGCGTCGCCAACTCCTCGACGGTGCGAGGCGGCGTCCCTGGGGCCGGCGGCTCTGCCTCCTTTGCGATCTTAGGATCGGGTTCACCGTCATTGACAGCCGCCTCGGCGCCAGTTGGCGCAAGCAACGAAGGTGCGGCCACGGTTTTCATAACCCCCGGACAGGGCTGAGGGGCGCTGCGCGGCACGGAACAACTGTCATGGCCGCCCTGACGGGCTAGTTCCTGAATGCACAAGAGTTGCATGCGCGGATCGACTGGCGCGTCGCGCTGCGTGTGTGCGATTGCGCACGCGTACATTGCGGCCGGCCCAGAACACGTCACGCAATACTCCGCGCCCACTGCTGGTTTGGCAGCTGTCCACACCACTAACGCGACTAATAAGGCCGCCGGGCGCGTATTCCGCATGACTGTTACTGACACAGGCCAACTCGCTACAACCAACTTGAGAGCCCATTGTACGCGTCCGGACGGCAAGTGGGAAGCTGGAACAACACCTTGCGCGATCTTGCTTTTGCTCGCCTGGTGTGCAATGCCGCGTAAGAACAGTGGGCCTTGCCCTTGCAATCGCCGCCCCTCGCATTTATACGGAGGGCCGCTGTGATTTGGAGCTGTGGCCGAGAGGCTGAAGGCGGCGCTTTGCTAAAGCGTTATACGGGTAACACTGTATCGAGGGTTCGAATCCCTCCGGCTCCGCCAGCGGGCCTATTTTTTGAACTCGCGCGAATTAGCGCCAGCCGCACCTTCCGTGCCCCACCGCCCGCGATTTCGTGCCTTGGCGCTTCTCCAACGCCGGTCGACGGAGTCTGTGGCTGACCCCTGCAATGCCGCCGGCCGAGACAGAAGCGGATAACAGCGCTCCGAACGTCCGCAGTCTGGCGACGCCCTTGCCACATCACGATTCGGAGTGCGCCGCTCACGTGGTGTGGAGCTGCTCAGCGTGATCGGGACGCGCTAAGCGACGGGGCCTCGTGCCGAATGCGCAACTGCGTTGGTCTCATCAAGAGCGCGCTCCGATACGGTCGTTCGCCGAGTGTGCCGATGTGCGCGCGGTCCGTCGGAGGTGCGCTAGGGGCGGGGCCCAATTGCAGTGGCGTTGCGACGGAACCAATTATTGACGGCCTCCACGCAGGCGCTGCCGACCTGTTTCCGATAACCAATGGACAGTGGGCCGGTTGCAGTCGAGCGACGCGATCGGGTGACGCCAGGGGATGCCAGGGGATGCCGCGCGTTACGTTCAACCACTCGGCGTGCTGGTTGAACATGGAATCGACGACGTGAATAAACGCCTCGTAGCTCGGGAAGAAGCCGTGACGCCCTGTCAGCAGATAGCCTTCCAACCAGCCCCTCGCATTGAGGCTCGCTCAACAACTCCATGACGCGGCCGTCGGGTGCGATGTGGTCATCAAGCGGATTGATCTGCGCTGTCGAGCATCGGTTTGTGACTTCAAACACGGCATTCCAGCGATTTGAGTTCGGTTCATCCGGGCTGAAGATGCGGAAGTTCGCTGGGCATGTTTTACTTTCTCAGTTCAGGCCCAACTGGGTCATCGAGCGCAACCGGCCTTTGATAAAGCCAATCCGCGTCATAGGATTGGCCGCAGGATCACCGTGATAAACGCGGTGCGTCGACTCTCGTTCCAGGACGAACTCCCGGGCCGCCGGCGGCTTTTTTGTGCCCTTGACCGGCGAGGGCCGTCAGCCCCGCAACGGGAAAAACTTGCGGTAGAGCGAGATGGTAGCTGGCAGGATCACAAGCTGCGCGATCAGCGAGGCGGCCAGACACACCGACGTAAGCTGGCCGAACAGACGCAGCGACGGCAGCGTTGAGAGCATCGTAACGCCAAGACCCAAGGCAAGCACAATGGTCGTCAGCACCACGGCTGGGCCGATGTGGTGTGCGGTCGACTTCAGCGCCTCGAGCGCTTTGCCTGGACCCGGCCCTAAACGCACTTCCTCCAGACGGAAACGGTTCAAGAAATGCACGGTTGAATCGATGGCGAGCGAGAAAGCCACGGTGATCGCGATGATCGAAGCAAACTGTAGACCCTGCCCGAACCACCACAGCAACGCGCCGGTTGCAAAGATCGGAAACAGCGACGGCAAAATGCTGGAAACGCCCGCCAGCACCGACCTCAATACGATACCGAGGAAAATAAACACGAGGAAAATATCGCCGATCAGTCCCCAGTTGAGATCGCCGATCAGCTTTGCCGAATTGCGCGCGGCAATCGCCGGCAAACCCGTCACGCTGATTTCGTAAGCTGGATTTTCCTTGCGCAGCGGTTCCAGCGCCTTGTCGATCTTATCGACAATCGGGAGAATTTGACTGGCATCAATATCGGGCAAACGCGCGGTCACGAGGACCGCGTTCTGCTCCTCGGAAATAAACCTCCGGACAAGATGCCCCGGCAATAGCCCGACGTACTTCTGCACTTTTTCGATGCTCGGATCGCCGGCTTCGGCAAGCCAGCGTCGCAGGCTATCGAGTGACCAGACGTTGCCGAG
This sequence comes from Hyphomicrobium sp., assembly GCA_031414095.1. GTDB lineage: Bacteria > Pseudomonadota > Alphaproteobacteria > Rhizobiales > Hyphomicrobiaceae > JANNFX01. Next base: position 18,430 of record JANNUW010000180.1, read on the forward strand.
CCCGGCTTCCTTTTCCAGAATTTCATGCGCCCGCGCGATCACTGACAGCGTGCTGACGTCGTAGAGCGAGATACCGTCACCCGGGGCAGCATCCTTGCCGCCCTTCCACTTGATCATGACGTGCAGGGGATTCCCGCCGGTCAGCTTCTTGTCGAGGCGTGCAGTTGCGGCCAGCGCCTGTTCCTTGTCGGGTACTTGGTCCGCCAGCCGGTACATGGGCACGAGTTGGTAATAGGCCCAGCCCGTAGCAGTGACCGCTGAAATTCCAAACACGACAAAAATCACCGGCCAGCGCGCGGCCGTGCCCATCACGGTGTCCGTCATCGACTGCAACAGACCGACGCCTCCGCTTTCCGCGGCGGCGTCCGCGGCCTCGGCTTGCGGCTCCTTGGATATCAGCAATGCCGCCAGCGTCGGCACCACGACAGCCACGGCGGTGTAGGAAATCGTGACCGCAATTAACGCCGCCCACCCAAAAGTACGGATGAGCGCCGAATCCGCGAGTGCGAACGAGGCGATCGAAAGTGCCTGGATCATCGCTGTCAGAAGACACGCGGGCGCCACATCGAGCACGGCATTGCGCGCAGCTTCAATGCGCGGCACGCCCCGCATGATGTCGCGGCGCACGGCAAACACCAGATGCATACTGTCTGAAAAACCCGACACCAGGATCAACGGCGTGATTACGTTGATGAACAGATTGAGCCTGAAATCGAGGGCGCCCAAAACGCCGAGCGTCCACAGGATCGCGATTGCCGGGCCCAGCACCGTGATCATGGTGAGAGACAGGCGGCGGAAAAAGAGATACGCGACGGCCATTCCGGCAAGCGCGCCCAATCCGATGTAGACTAGACGGTCGCGCTCGACCGCGTTGCGGATTTCGAGCTGCATCACGGGCGCACAGGTCATCTTGGCGGTCAGGCCAGAGCCTTTCAATTCCCGGTCGAGTGTCGATTGAATCTCGGCGATCACCACCTTGGCCGTGCGCTCCGCCACAACCTGACGGTCGAGCGCGATCACGG
>JANNUW010000181.1:0-1070 GCA_031414095.1 Hyphomicrobium sp.
AACTTTCGAGGCGCCACGCGCCGATCAGCATCTTCGATGTGACGACCATGATGTTTCGGCTCCAATTCCCGGCGATGATTTTGGCGGTGAGTTAAACCATCGAACAACTTCACCGCACTGATTGATCGCCTTTACGAATTCAGTGCCGCGCAGGCTTGGCTCAAATTCGCCTTAGATGCCGCTGAGGTGCCGGCGCTTCCGCTCCTTCCCGCAAACACCGTTCTACGAATTTTTCCTAGTCAGCACAGAAACCGGTTGGCGATCACATGCGACAATGTATACATTGCCGCAGCGCTAGCGGTGAAAGTGAAAAATCTTCCACCGGTCAAGGGCCCAGAAGAGCCACGCTGCAGCGTTTGAAAATGCCAACCCAAGACTTTCCCAGGGAGGGGTCGATGTCGAAGATCCATAGACGTAAGTTTCTCAAGACGACTGGCGGAATGGCGGCCATTCTTGCCACCGGCCGGGCCCCTGCATTCGCGCAAGCGAGCGAAGTGCATTGGCTGCGCTGGAACGATTTTGTGCCGGCTTGCGACAAACTCATCCGCGAGACGATCGCGCCAGAGGCCGAAAAGGCGCTCGGCATCAAGGTCAAGTACGAGACGGTCAACGGCAACGACCTGCAGCCGCGCATCACCGCCGGCATCCAGTCGGGCGCCGGCCCCGACATTCTCATGCTCTTCAACAACCATCCCCATCTCTACCAAGCGAGCCTGACCGATCTGTCGGACGTCGCCGAGGAGGTGTCCAAGGAGCAAGGGGCCTACGACGACGTCTCCAAGGGCAACAGTTCTTCGGGCGGCAAGTTCTTTTCGATGCCGAGCGCCCTCATCGGCGCCATGAACGTGTATCGCAAGTCGCTGTTCGCCGAGGTCGGCCACCAGGAATTTCCGAAGACTTGGGACGCATATCGAGATGCGGGCAAGAAACTGAAGGCCAAGGGCATGCCGATCGGCCAGTCGCTCGGCCAATCGTTTGGCGATCCGCCGACGTTCGTCTATCCGTTCCTGTGGTCCTTCGGCGCCACCGAGGTCGACGACAAGGGCAAAGTGGCGATCAACTCGCCCGCG
>JANNUW010000182.1:0-9702 GCA_031414095.1 Hyphomicrobium sp.
CGCAGCAAGGTCCGCGTCGCCGTCTGGCTCTGCCAATCCATCGGAAGCTTGGTGGGAAAGCTTCTCGGCAGCTTCATCCGGGCCTTGATCGGCGACCTGATCCGCCGCCTGCTCGGGGTCAGACCCCGCGGGTCTGACTCCAGGCTCCGAATGCGCAGCAAGGCCGGCGTGGTCGTCCGGCACCTCACGCGGGGTCAGACCCGCCGGGTCTGACCCCGGAAGCACGGCCACTTGGTCAGGCGTTTCGTCCAGCTTTACTTCTGAAGCGTGCGGGTTCGGTTCCGGCGTAGTCTGCGCCTCAGCTGTACTTGGCGCAGCATCGCGCGATCCCGCTGGGTCCGCCGGTGGCATATCCTCTTCGTCTGTAATGTCTTTGTCGGACGTCACTGCTATACCCTGGGCTATACCCTAGCCACGCTGCCGGCGGCTGCGCAATTCCGGCTTGGGCCTTAGGTACGCTGTCCATGATCTTCACGCAAAGACTGAACGACTGCGCGACGCAGGTTGACGCACGCCTGTTGCAGCACTTGAGCCGCCAAAGTGCGCACGCGCCAGAGCGGTTGCTGGCAGCTATGCGCCATGCCGTCCTGGGGGGCGGAAAGCGCCTCCGGCCGCTTCTCGTCGTCGAAACGGCCGCCTTGTTTGATGTTGCAGCAACCCGCGCGCTCGATACCGCCGCTGCGCTCGAGTTGATCCATTGCTACTCGCTCGCCCACGACGATCTGCCGTCGATGGACAACGACGAAATCCGGCGCGGCCAGCCGACCGTGTGGAAAGCCTTCGACGATTGGACCGCAATTCTGGCGGGCGACGCGCTGCAAACGCTAGCTTTCGAAATCCTGGCCGAGCCTGCCTGCCACCCGCACGCTTCCGTACGCACGGAGCTAATTGTGGCACTCGCTCGGGCGAGTGGTGCTAGAGGGATGGTCGGGGGCCAAGCGCTCGATCTCGCCGCCGATAAACTGGGACTACCAACCTCACCGTCGCTCGATCATACGCGCCGTCTGCAAGGCATGAAGACCGGCGCGTTGTTAATGTTTGCCTGCGAAGCCGGTGCCATCCTGGGCGCAGCCGAACCGGCGCAGCGCGCCGCTCTACTGGATTACGGCGCAGCGCTCGGCCTCGCGTTCCAGATTTCCGACGATCTGCTCGACGCGGAAGGCGATGCGTCAACCGTCGGCAAGGCCGTCGCCAAGGATGCGCGCGCCAATAAGGCGACGCTCGTTTCATTGATGGGTATCCCAGCCGCACGCGAGGCATTGGCCGACGCCGAGCGCCAAGCAATCGCGGCACTCGCCCCCTTTGGCGAGCAGGCTGAAATCTTGCGTGAAGCCGCGCACTTCGTGGTCCAGCGGAAAGCTTGAACGTTATTCGGCGACGGCCGTTTTCGCGGCCCGCACGCGCTCGCCGGCAGGCAAGCCGCGGCCATAGCGGTTGTCGATGTATTCCTCGACGATGTCCTTGAAGGCTGAGGAAATTCCCGCGCCGCGCAACGTCATGGCCTTTTTGCCGTCAATGAAAATCGGCGCTGCCGGCGTTTCGCCGGTGCCGGGCAGCGAGATGCCGAGGTCAGCGTGCTTGCTTTCGCCGGGTCCGTTGACGATGCAGCCCATGACCGCCAAGTTGAGCGTCTCGACGCCGGGATAGCGCGTCTTCCACTCCGGCATGCGGTCGCGGATCATGTTCTGCACGTCGCGCGCGAGTTCCTGAAACACGGTCGACGTGGTGCGCCCACAGCCAGGGCACGCGGCAACCACTGGCACGAAGGCGCGCAAGCCCATCGTCTGCAACAGTTCTTGCGCGGCGCGCACTTCCACGGTGCGGTCGCCGCCCGGTTCGGGCGTGAGTGAAAAGCGGATGGTATCGCCGATGCCCTGTTGCAACAGGATGCCCATGGCCGCCGACGATGCGACGATACCTTTCGAGCCCATGCCGGCTTCGGTCAGTCCCAAATGCAACGCGTAACGGCAGCGCCCGGCCAGCAACGTGTAACAGGCGATAAGGTCCTGCACGGCCGACACTTTAACCGAAATGATGATCCGATCCGCGCCGAGGCCCAGTTCTTCGGCACGCGCCGCCGACAGCAGCGCCGACTGCACCATGGCCTCGTGCATGACCGCACGCGCATCGTGTGGTTGCGGGCGCGCAGCGTTCTCGTCCATCAGGTTGGTCAGCAATTCCTGATCAAGCGATCCCCAATTGACGCCGCTGCGCACCGGCTTGCCGTGCTTGAGTGCCAAGTCGATAATGGCGGAAAACTGCCGGTCGCGCTTGTCGCGAAATCCGACGTTGCCGGGATTGATGCGGTATTTGTCGAGCGCTTCCGCGCAGGCCGGGTTTTCGCCGAGCAGGGTATGCCCGATGTAGTGAAAATCGCCGACGAGCGGCACGAGGACGCCACGTTTGAGAAGGCCGTCGCGAATATGAGGAACAGCTTTGGCGGCCTCGTCGCGGTCGACCGTGATGCGCACCAGCTCGGAGCCTGCTCGCGCCAAGGCGGCCACCTGCGCGATGGTGCCGTCGATGTCAGCCGTATCCGTATTGGTCATCGATTGCACGACAACGGGCTGCCCGCCGCCCACAATCACGCCGCCGACGTTGACCGGGACCGACTTGCGCCGCATTTTCAGGCCGGCAGTCGCAACCGCCTCGGACATGGTATGCGCCTCAATCAAGTTTTTTACCGCTACAGCGCGGGCATGTGCCCGAAATCTCGACGAATTTTACTTTCGGCGTGAAGCCTGTGCCGCGCGCCCGCTCGTCGACGGCATCGAAAATGTCCTGGCCGTCGACCTCACCGACGGCACCGCACACTTCGCATGACAGGAAAATAGGACGCCGCCCGGTGCTCGTATGGTCGGCGCGCCGGCAAGCAAAGAAGGCATTTTTGCTTTCGAGCCTGTGCACCACTCCGGCATTCAACAGGGCCTCGATCGCGCGATAGACTGAAATTGGGGCAACGCGCGTGCCCTTGCCGGCCATGCGAGCGAGAATTTCATAAGCACCGATAGAGGAGTGGGTGCTGGCGATTTCGCCGTAAACCTGCTGCCGAAGTTTGGTAAACCGCAGATCCTTCAGCCCGAACGCCGCTTCCGCCCGCTCCATCATCTGGCTGAGCTTTTTGCCGTCCTGCTTGTCGGGCGCGGGAAACATCGTCTTGGCGGGGGCGCTTGCCATACGGTCAGGCTCTTTATTGCGGAGGACTGGATCATCGCTTGGCCGGCAGGGATGGCAAGGCGATGCGCTCGCAGCCATTGTTACAGTATTCGTTCGATGAAGACCAGTTGCAGGTGCTTTCCCCGCAGCCGCGGCTCAAGACCATGTGACGCGCGATGCTATCATTCAATTGAAATTAAATCCTCTCCATGGTCAGCCCGCCGCCGTATTGTTGCCGCGAACGGACCATGGCATGGTCAGCGGCTTATCTTGTCTTTGAGGCATTGTGTAATGATCGGCTCTCATCGACGTGGCGTGCGGATGTAGGGCTTGGGCGGTTGCGAGGTCTGCGGCGTCAACAGCTCAAAAAGAGGGTTCACGATGGGTTGGGACGTTAAAGCAACCGCCGATGCAATTGGGCAGTCCATGCCTGATGCGTCATCGCTGCCCGAACTGCCGGCAATGTCTGCCATCGGCGATTCAATTGCCAAGGTTTCGACCCTGATTTCTCCTAACACGGCCGGGGTAATCGCCTTCGCGTCGATCATGACGGCGCTGGTTTTTTACACCGAGCTTGGCCGCGCCATCCGAACCAACGTCCGCGACACGGTTCTGGGCAACTGGCGGCTGGCGCTGCTGGGCGCCACCGGCATCGCGCTGTCGCTGGCTTCGGGTTACACGACCTGGGACGGAATGCGCAATTTCACCGGCGAAGCCACGCTGTCGCTGCTGATTACCTTCGGCATCCAGGGCGTGATGCTGATCATCGCCTGGCTGATCGGCGAAAGCTTCGCCACCGGCATGAGCGAAACCATTGCCGGAAAATCCGGCCTGTCGATGAAAGCGCAAGCCATCGCCGGCATGCTGGGCGGGCTTGTGTTGGCCTCGGCGGCGATTGTCATTGCTTTCATTTCGCCCGAAGTCTTCGCAGCCCACAGCGACCTGATGCTCTACGTGGCAATCGGCATTGGCCTCTTTTTTGTGGTCATGGCGTTCCAGTGGGATCTGCTCCAACCCTACCTGCAATCGTCGCGGGTGATCATAAAAAACTCCGTCCTGTGGGTGATGTTTCTCGCCTGTATGGTGACGTCGGTGTTCTTCTCATTCGACAGCCTTTTCTCGGCGATCTTCCCGCAGTCAGAACGCGTGCGGGCGTCTGAATTGCGCGCGCAAAACCAAGTCGCCGGGATCATCTCCGACATCGGTCAAACGATCTCGGCCCGGCAGTTGACCGCGGCCGAAGAGCTTTTCGTCACCGAAGGCTGGAACACCTATGACGCGCAACTTTCGACGCTTGCCAGAGCCGCGAAAGAAAGCGAAGGGGAAGTCGAGCGCTACCTCAACGCGCAGGCCGAAGCCCGCAACAGCGCCATCGCCTCACAGCACGAGCGCATCGTGTCGGCCCAAAGCGGCCAAGCGGGGCTTGCCACCAAGAAGGTGACACTGACCGACGAACTTTCTCGGCTGAAGGCCGAGCGCCCGACGCTCGCTGCCGAGTACGCCGAGAAAAAATCCGACCTCGATGCGCGCGCCAAAGAAATCGATGCCAAGCGCGTCGATGCCATGGCCGAAGACAAGGGCGTCGAGGGCACCCTCAAAGAAGGCAAGGGACCGATCTGGCGCCAGCGCATGGCGGAGCTGGGCAAACTGCAAGACTATTTGAAAGTCGGCGAAGAGCGCGTGAAGGACGCTAAAAAGCGACTCGACACGGTCGAAACGCGCCTCGCCCAAATCGAACGCGAGTTGGCGGCCGTCGACGGCGACTTGGCTAAACTCAAAGGCGAAGAAGAAACCGCCGGCCAGCGCATCAAGATGTCGGAAGCCTCGACCACGGTCGACAACGGCGCACCACTCGACCCGTCTCGCATGCTGCCTCAGTTCGAGCAGGCGCGCGTCGAGTTCCGCCAGCAGCCGACGTCCGAGCGCCTGGGCGATGTGCAGAAGGTCTGCTCTCAGATTCTCGGCGCCATGATTACGGCGACGGCCGAGACCAAAAAGAAAGTATCCGGGCTCGACTGCGATCCCAAACAGGCGACCGAAGCGGCAGCCTCGCTATTTGCGCTTAATGCCGGCTCGCTCGCCTTTGGCAGCGGCTGTGCAGGTGGCGACAAACTCGCGCTCAACACATCGACCGACCAGTTGTTCGGGTTTTCACGCAAGTGCCTGTCCGACAGCGGCCTGCCGTCCGCTGAGACCAACGGCCTGCGCACCAAAATTAATCTAATGGAACTCAATCGCGACGACAAAGCCCACCGCTTCGTTGTCACCGTCAATGCTTTCCAGGACGGCAATCGCTTGGCCTACCTCGCGCTTGCCATCGCCATCGCCATCGATAGCCTCGTGTTCATGTCGGGACTCTTTGGCGCCAATGCCGTGCGCTCGCCACTCTCGGACGTGCCGAGCCCCAAAGCGCGTACCGCCCAGCAACTCGAGGCCATTGTCGAGAATGCATTGCTGCCCGATACGTTCGCCTCGGCGAGCGCGACGCTCGAAGCCATGCGGCCGATTTCAGCCTCGCACGGGTTCACCCAGGAGGTCATCGTCGGCTACGATGAGGCCCCCAATCGCGCGCGCATTCTGAAAGTGTTGAACGCGGCCTCGACCATCGGCGCCATCATGCGCGATCCTAACCGGCCCGAGCGCTATCTGGTTCGCCCGGAGCTGTTTGAGTTTTTGTCGGTCGTCTCCAAGAAGGCCTTCGACGCCGACGGCAACAATGCGCGTTTGGCAGAACTGAAATCGACGCTGACAGTTGCGTTGCAACCCCATGTGGCCGACGCGGCCGACGTGGTTCTGGAACACCTGACGCCGATTTCGGAACGCGCCGGCGGCTATTCGGCAATCATCATGATGTCGGACGTACCGCCTTTGCATCAGCCCATCGTCAAGCGCGCTATTAATGCAGGCACCGCCGTGGGCTATGCGCGTCAGGGTTCGGACAAGACCCACACAGACGACTATGAGGTCCACAAGGATTTCTACCGCACACTGGCGTGGCTCTCATCGGCGTTTCCCAACACCGGCTGGCGGCCAGACGCCCCAGCCTTGGGGCAAGGGCAGGCGCGTGTCCGGCAACCCGGTTTGCCACTCAAGGAAGCGCGCGATGCGGTCGCTGGACCATCCGATCAACGCGCCCGGCTGACCGCTCCTGTGGCCGCACCGCACGCGGGCGCGAACCAAGTCGAAACACCAGCGCGCGAACGCAACCGTCTGGCGGGTGAGTATTTCGAACAGTTCATGACCGACATGGGTTTGGATACCGACACGATGGCACGCATTCTCGATAGCGAGCCGGTGCGCGAAGCCGCGGCCGATTGCTGGAACGCGCTCCTTGCCCATGGTCAGCGAAATCTCAAGCTGGCGGCGGTCTTGCGCGATATGCAGCGCCAGCTCTCGTCGCAGTTCGATCAGTCCTACAATGGGCTGCACGCCAGCGCCAATACCGACGGGCGAAAAATCGAGGTGCTCGACGATGTTCGGCACAACATTCACAGCGCTGAGCCCTTGCTGTTGTTGCTGCCGGAATTCGGGCTCATCGGACGTTTGATCAACGAACTGGAAGCGGCCGCCGCGTCCGACAACGGGCAGGCTCCGGGCGAGCAACCGCTCCTCGAACGGCTGCGCGCGATCGATGGCGAACTCGACGTGCTCGACCCAGCCGATGCAAGCTCATGGCGCCGCATCATCGAAGACGCGCTGTTGCAGACCGGCGAAGACGACATCCCGCAGGTCTTCCGCGCCGGTGGCAAAGGCGATGGCAAACCGCGGCTGAATTAGAGAGTATTTTTATCGGCGCGAACCGACTCCCCCGTTGGGGGAGCCGGCCGGCTCCGCCAAGCGGAGTCGGTGCGCGCAAAGCAAAGTGCCAAAAACCCTCATCCCGCCATCAATCGAGCGCCATTCCGCCGCGAGGCAATAGTACGGACTGCTCTCTTTTCTGAGAGAGGAGTTATTCCGTCATGAAGCGATACACTCTGTTTGTTGCCTTAGTTGCTCTCGCGCCCGCAGCTCTGGTGTTGACGCCCGCGGTTGAAGCCGCGCAGTTGAAACTCGAAGCCGATCTCGGCCAAAGCGCGGTCGCGGCCAAGCCCGCCGGCAGTGTTTACCTGCGCCTGTCGCTCAAGGCGTTAGCGGCCACGAAGAAAGAACACCGCACACCGCTCAACGTCGCGCTTGTCATCGATCGCTCGGGCAGCATGTCGGGCGATCGCATCGTCGCGGCGCGCGAGGCCGCCAACGTGGCGCTCGAGCGGCTGTCAGCCGACGACGTTGTATCGCTTGTCGCGTTCAATCATAAGGTCGACGTGCTGCATCCGGCCGCGCGGCTCGGCTCATCGCACGAAAGCCTGAAACGGGCCATCGAACGCCTGACACCTGACGGGACTACGGCGCTTTACGCCGGCGTCAAGGAAGGCGGCCAACAGGTTCGCGAATTTCTCACCGACACCAAAGTCAATCGCGTGGTCCTGGTATCTGACGGCCTCGCCAACGTCGGTCCATCGACGCCCTCTGAAGTGGCTGGCCTCGGCCGCGAGCTGGCTGGCAAAGGTATCTCGGTCACCACCATCGGACTTGGTCTCGACTACAACGAAGACCTGATGCAGCGTTTGGCGGCGGCGAGCGACGGCAACCACGCGTTCGTCGAAAGCCCACGCCAGCTGGCGTCGATCTTCGACAAGGAATTCGGCGACGCATTATCGGTCTCGGCGCGCGATATCATCATTCACATCGAGTTCAAGGACGGCTTCAAGCCCAAGCGCGTGCTCGGCCGCGAAGCCGACATCAACGGCGATCGCGTTACGCTCAAGATGACACAGATGCAGTCGGACAACGAACGCTACGTCGTGCTCGAAGCCGAGGTGCCCGCTGGCGCCGCGCCTGGCGACATGAGCGTGGCCGATGTTGAAATGGAATACTTCGACCTCGACAGCAACGCCAAAAGTTCAACCAAGGCGAGCGTCAGCGCCAAGATTACGGCCGATGAAAAGGAGGCCGACGCCAGCGTCAACAAATCGGTCATGAGCCAAGTCACCGAACAGGTCGCGACAGAAAACAGCGAAAAGTCGGTCGAACTGCGCGACAAAGGTGATGTCGCGGGCGCAAAAAAAATGCTGCAGGACAACGCGGCGTATCTCAATCGATTGAAGGACAAGCTCAGCACGAGTAGCGTGGAATCACCAGCAGCGCCGTCGGCTTCGATCCAAAAACTAGACGAACTGGAAAAACGTTCGAACGAGGCCGCCAACAGTCTCGAAGGCGAGGACTGGGAACGCACCCGCAAAGCCATGCGCTACGACCAGCACAAGTCCAAGGTGCAGCAGAAGTATTGAGACGGCAGGTCTCAAGCGAGGAAATTCTCCCGCAGGGCTGATCCCACAGCATGGGGTCAGGCCAGCGGGGGCCGACGCTTGCGGTGGAAAAAGGGTCTTACACCGAGGCCGGCATGATGAGTTCGGGCCGGTCGGCGGCCTGATCGGGTTTGATGGCGATCAACTTTTCGACCTCGCGCATTTTAGCGTCAGCAAATAGTACGTTGGGAATATAGATGACGTCCTTACCTGGCGCTGTGATCTTGAGGTCGCCTGCACCTAGTCCCAGAAACGTATGGCGAAAGAGGTCCGCCGGTTGCTTTTCAACCACGACACCGTTGGTGTCGTGACTGTTCGAAGCGCCACCGACGAGCCGCGCCTCGATCAACTGACCTGGCTTCACGACCCAATAGGTAAATCGGTCGAAAACGAAAAATCCGAGCAGCCACACCAGCAGCACAACGGTGCCAAACACCATATAAAACCCGGCGTTAGCGCGCGCTGACAGCGTCGGGATGAAAGATAGAATTCGATCCCACCAGCCCAACCACGCAAACAACACCACGAAAAATGCGATGATGGCCATGGTTAGAAACGAATAAACGCCGCGCAGCTTGGCGTTGGTAAAAATCATCAGGAGCGCTATCACGGCGATGAAGATAAGCCCCGGGTTGTTACTGGGATGAATGTAGTCTCCGCTCGGACCCGAGTCGGGCGTCCCCTGCATATATGTCGTCAGCGCGACAAGAAACGCAGTTACAAAAGCAGGCCACCAGTAGAACACCGGCGAATGACTGATCAGCTTGACTTCGCGGTTGGATTGTTTGGCCATGGCACGCCCTTTAACGCGCATGGTGCGCGTTGTGACGATCTAAACTCCCACCCGAGCTTGCAGGTTCCGGAAACTCAGCAACCAGGCGTCGTAGCGCCGAGGCACGGTTCGCGGCCGGGCCGGTGGCCCACCGCTACGCTGCCGCCATCAAGTCCCTTGAACGGCCAAATAAAGAGCGTTGGGCATGGCCGGAACTCCACTTGAAAGATGGTCGTCAGCAGCCGTAAGGCTTGCGCCGAAGGAAATCATCGACACACTATCGAGCCACAAATTTTTGATGGCCGCGTCCCCCAAATAGGGAAGAAGCGCAAATATAGTTTTGGTTTTCACAGGACCGGTCTTTGAGCCAAAAAAGGGCTTCCTTTCGGAAGCCCTTGTTCAGTTTTGGAAGGTATTAGAGACAAT
>JANNUW010000183.1:0-1407 GCA_031414095.1 Hyphomicrobium sp.
CCGGCGCCGAGATCTTGCCGTTTTAGCCGGTTGCTGACGAAGCGCCCGACGTCTCTGCCGATGTGGGCTGGCTGCCGGGTGGCTATCCCGAGCTATACGGCGGCCGGTTGGCCGGCGCCGAGAACTTCAAGTCTGCCGTGACCAGGTTTGCGCAAACCGGCTGCGTCCATGGCGAGTGCGGAGGCTACATGGTACTGGGCCGCGGCCTGATCGATGCCAGCGGCGAGCGCCATGAAATGATCGGCCTGCTTGGTCTTGAGACATCGTTCGCGTCGCGCAAGATGCAATTGGGCTACCGCCAGGCCGAACTAGTGGACGACTGTTTGCTCGGAAAAAAGGCAGCCGTCGTGCGCGGCCACGAATTCCACTATGCGACTATTCTCAGTGCGCCAGACGATCCGCTTTTCGTCATGCAAAACGCCGATGGCGAAGTTCTACAGCCCCGCGGCAGCCGTCGCGGCCGCACAACGGGTTCCTTTTTTCATTATATCGACGGGTGAAATATTAGACTACCTTAATCTAAGTCGGAGGCGTCAGCCTGCGCAAAAAATGACGCGAAGCAAAGCTCCGCGCCATTTTAATTTTTGAACTTTCGCCAGATTTAAGCGGCGGCCTTTTCAGCTTTCGCCTTCTGGATGTCGCGCTTGATCTTGAGGCAGCCGGCCGACAGATCTTCGTTGCGCGCCTTCATCAAGAACGCATCGAGACCACCGCGATGCTCGACCGTCTTCAACGCGTGGGCGCAGATCTTGAGCTTGAACTGACGCGCCAGCTGCTCGCTGATCAACGTCACCTTCAAGAGGTTGGGGCGGAAGGTGCGCTTGGTGCTGTTCTCGGCATGACTGCGCATGGCACCGGCCATCGGCAGCTTGCCGGTCAATTCGCATTGCCTCGTCATGAACGTGTCTCCTAATCCGCGATCGAGCCGGCCAAAGCAACTGCCGGCCCAGGCCCTCGCGGTCAATATAATTACCAGTTGGGGAGGTCTCGAAGGGCATGCCCAGCGAAACGCGAGCCTGTCTATAAACGCGCCATTGCCGATCCGTCAAGCAAACCCTTGCGCGGGCCGGTATGCCAAGCTAAAAGCCGCCTCGCCGAGGTCGCCCGTTGGGTGCCAAAGCGTCCGGAGAGGTGGCAGAGTGGTCGATCGCGTCGCACTCGAAATGCGAAGTACTCGCAAGGGTACCGGGGGTTCGAATCCCTCCCTCTCCGCCAGTACCTCAAATCTTTCCCCATCCTGACAGGCTCTGACATCCACTGACATACCATGTCAGTGGATGAAATTTTGCATAATAGTTACAATGGGGTATGATGGCTAACGCTTGGCCGTGCTGTGCGCTAACGCGACTTGCGCTGCCATGTGCCGAACCCAAATGACCAACAGATTGGGTGATCAATAGGGGGATA
>JANNUW010000184.1:0-3494 GCA_031414095.1 Hyphomicrobium sp.
GGCAACAGCCAGCTTTCATAAAGCGCCGCCAACAGCAGGAACACGAACACCACGGCAAGACCATAGGCGAGCGACGCCGTGCTGCCGGCTAGCTTTTCCTGCAACGCAATTTCGGTCCATTCAAATCCAATCCCCGAGGGCAGCTTTTCCGCGGCAATTTTCTCGATGGCCGCAATGCCTTGGCCCGATGAATAGCCGCGCGCCAAACCCATCTGCACTTCGGCTGCGGGATAAAGATTGTAACGCGGCACGCGGTAAGCGCTCGTCGTATCGCTGAATGTCGCGACCGCGCCAAGCGGGACCATATCGCCGTTGACGTTGCGCGTTTCGAGGTTTGCAACATCGCTGAGCGACAGACGGAACGGGTTATCGGCCTGCGCGGTCACGCGGTAGGTGCGGCCCAGAATGTTGAAGTCGTTGACGAAGGCCGAGCCCATGTAAATCGACAGCGTCTCGAAAATCCGATTGATCGGCACGCCGAGCTGTTCGGCCTTGGTGCGGTCGATGTCGGCGAAAATTTGTGGCGTGCGCGTATTGAAAAGTGTGAAGGGCTGGACGAGACCCTTGACTTGCGCGGCCGATCCGGCAACGGCGAATGCGGCACCTTCGAGCGCCTGGAGGCCACGGCCAGAGCGATCCTGCACGTAGCCTTTGAGGCCGCCGCCTGTGCCGATGCCGGGCACCGACGGCGGCTCGATCACGAACACGAAGGCTTCCTGAATGGCACCCATTTCTTTTCTGAGGTCGGCCAGAATGCCGTCTTTGGTGAGGTTGGCCTTAATGCGATCTTCGAATGTTGTAAGCCGCGTAAAGATGACGGCCGTATTTGGCGCGTTGGTGAAAGTTGCACCATCGAAACCCGCAAACGCAACGGCTGCTTCGACGCCCGGCCGCGCCAAGAGAATGCCGGTCGCCTTGCGGACCACCTTGTCGGTTCGCTCGAGCGTCGAGCCCGGCGGCAACTGGAACACCGTGATGAAATAGGTCCGGTCGAGCTGCGGGATGAGACCGCCGGGCGTTGTCGTGACCTTATAATAAGTGAGCCCGAGCAGACCCGCATAAGCGACGAGCAGAATGGTCACCATACGTACCAGCCGCGCGGTCAAGGCGCCGTAGCCGTTCGAGAGCTTTTCGAAAAGCCAATTGAAGCCGCGGAAAAACCAGCGGACGGGCGCGCCCAATTTATGCAGCACTCCGTTCGTCGGGGGGTGCGCGTCATGGGGCTTCAGAAGCAGCGCCGCAAGCGCTGGCGATAACGTCAACGACACCAGACAGGAAATGGCGGTCGACGCTGCAATTGTCACGGCGAACTGTTTGTAGAACGTACCCTGCAATCCGCTGATGAACGCCGTCGGCAGAAAGACGCCGATCAGCACCAGCGAAATGGCGAGAATGGCGCCGCCGACTTCATCCATGGTTTTATGCGCGGCGTCCTTGGGCGACATGCCTTGCGCCAGATAGCGCTCGACGTTCTCAACGACGACGATGGCATCGTCGACCACGATGCCGATAGCGAGCACCAGCCCGAATAGCGACAGCGTATTAAAAGTGATGCCAACGGCCGACATGACGGCAAAGGTGCCGATCAACGACACCGGAATGGCAAGGATTGGGATGATCGCCGCGCGCCACGTTTGCAGGAACAACAGCACAACGATGACCACCAAAATCATGGCCTCGAACAACGTCACTTGCACGGCGTCGACAGAATAGCGGATAAAATCCGTCGGGTTGTAAACGATCGAATACCCGACGCCGGGCGGGAAGTCTTTCGCAAGCGCGTCCATCTGAGCCTTGACACGCGCGGCGGTCGCGAGCGCGTTCGAGCCAGGGCGTTGAAAGATGACGATCGCAGTCGCAACCTTGTTATTCAGGTACGCATTGATGGTGTAATCCTGAGCACCGAGTTCAACGCGCGCGATGTCACGCACGCGCGTGACGCGGCCCTCGGTATCCGTCTTGACGACGATATCTTCGAACTGTTCGACCGAACTCAGCCGGCCGAGCGTCTGCACGAGCAGCGTAAATGCGCCCGGCGATGTGGCCGGTGGCTGATTGATGGAACCGGCCGCAACTTGCAGGTTGGCCGCACGCAACGCCGCCACCACTTCGGCCGCGGTCAAATCGCGAGCCGCCACCTTGGCGGGATCAAGCCAGACGCGCATCGAATAATCGCGCGCGCCGAAAATACGCACATCACCCACGCCGTCGAGACGCGCGATACCATCCTTCACGAACAAGGTGGCATAGTTGGAAATGTATTGCTGGTCGCGCGTGCCGTCAGGCGACGTCATATGCACGACCATCATCAGGTCGGGCGACGCCTTGCGCACCGTCAACCCCAAGCGCCGCACATCTTCTGGCAAACGCGGTTCGGCGACGGCCACGCGATTTTGCACGAGCACTTGCGCCTGATCGATATTGGTGCCCGGCTTGAAGACGACGTTGATCGACAGCCGCCCGTCGCCCGTCGACTGCGACCCGATATAGAGCATGTTATCGACGCCGTTGACTTCCTGCTCGATCGGCGTCGCCACAGTTTCAGCCACCACCGCGGCCGATGCGCCGGGGTAACTGGCGGCGATGTTGACGGTTGGCGGCGCGATTTCGGGATATTCCCCGATCGGCATCACCAGCGCAGCGATGATCCCGATGATCGTGATAAGAATCGAAATGACGGTCGCGAAGATGGGCCGGTCAATAAAAAAATGCGGAAATTTCATCGTTGACCCAATGCGTGCTTAGCGGTCGCCGGCGGAAAGTCAGTTTGTGCTGGTTTCAACTTTGATCTCGCCGGCCTTGGGAGTGACCTTAGCTCCAGGCCGCACCATCGGGTTGGCGATACCGTCAACGACCAGCTTATCGGTTTGTGCAATGCCCGACTTGATGACGCGCAAACCCTCAAAAATGGGACCCAGCGTCACCGGCTTTGGAACGATGGTGTCACCATCGCCAAGAGCGAACACGATTTTGCGCATCTGGTCGGACACGATCGCAGAATCGGGCAACAGGAGCGCGTCGACATCGCCACCAAACAGCTTGACGCGCCCGAACAATCCCGGCTGCAACAATTGATTGGTGTTGGCGAGGAGTGCACGCCCGCGCATGGTGCCCGAACGCGCGTTCAACTGGTTGTCCACGAAATCCATGCGGCCCTCATGCGTGTAGTCGGCTTCGTCGGCGAGTTTGACTTTGACTGGATTGCCGACATCGCGCGACGAGGCACGTTCACCGCTCAAGTTCAGCCGCGAGTAACGCAGGTAATCGCTTTCAGACACGTCAAAGACGAAGTGAATGGGTGCCAGAGAAACGATGCTCGTGAGCAGCGTCGACCCCGACGGTCCGCCGGTCACGAGATTGCCGACATCGATCTTGGTGTCGGATATCCGGCCCGAGACCGGCGCTTTCACCTGCGTAAACTCTAAATTGAGCTCCGCCGACTTCAAGTTGGCCTGCGCCGATTGAGCGGACGCGCGGGCGACGTTGAGATTGGC
>JANNUW010000185.1:0-1650 GCA_031414095.1 Hyphomicrobium sp.
CATGGCTACTTTACGCAAGGAGCCCAGAAAGGAAACTAGCGGTGCCATCGTTTTCTCTTTGACCTAGGGACAGGGCTAACCGTTTAGCTAAAATCAACCCTCAGGCAGGCCAAAGAAGCTACTTAGATGCTTAGCATGACATGGCGATTTTGACTGCGATCAAAGTTAAAGCAGACTCCGGTGCGGGATTGCTTTACTTCCGCTTCTGATGCTGTGGACGGCTCCTCCACATGGTGTGCAAACATCATAGGGTCGGTTGCCGATGAGGTGACCATGATTCGGAGGCGCTAGACATGCACGCAGTTACAACAATCGGTCTCGACATTGCGAAGTCGGTTTTCCAGGTTCACGGCATTGATGCGGAGGGCCAGGTGGTTATTCGCCAGCAGCTGAGGCGTTCACGGGTTCTCGGCTTTTTCAGGAAACTTTCGCCTTGCGTGGTTGGCATTGAGGCGTGTGCCTCATCGCATCACTGGTCGCGCGAATTGCAGGCTCTCGGTCACACTGGTCGACTGATGCCGCCAGCCTACGTGAAGCCCTACCTGAAACGCCAGAAGAACGATGCTGCCGATGCTGAGGCCATTTGTGAGGCGGCGCAGCGGCCGAGCATGCGGTTCGTGCCGACGAAGACACCCGACCAGCAGGCCTGTCTGATGCTCCACCGTACACGGCATCTCTTCATCCGCCAGCAGACTGCGCTCATCAACGCAATTCGCGCCCACCTTGCCGAGTTTGGCATCGTAGCACCGGTAGGCCGCAATGGCATCAAGGAGCTGCTCGATGTGGTCGCCGATCCTGGCGATGGGCGCCTGCCCATGATTGCGCGCGAATGCCTGGAAGCACTCGGCAATCAGCTGCAAAGCCTGAAGGCGCAGATCCTCGCGTTCGACCGGCGCATCAACGCCTGGCATCGCTCAAACGAGACGGGCCGGCGGCTGGATGATCTCCCCGGGGTCGGCCCGGCGCTGGCAACCGCGCTGGTCGCCAGCGTCCCCGATCCGAAGGCGTTTCGATCAGGACGCGACTTCTCGGCCTGGATCGGGCTTGTACCGAAACAGAACTCGAGCGGAGGCAAGGAGAGGCTGGGTAATATCACCAAGCGGGGAGATCGATACCTGCGCTCGCTGTTCTGCGCCGGTGCACTGGCCGTGATCCGATACGCGAAAATCCACGGCAGCAAGCATCGGCCGTGGCTTGCCAAGCTGCTCGAACGGCGACCGACGAAGGTGGCGGCGATCGCGCTTGCCAACAAGATTGCACGCATGGCCTGGGCAATGATGGCCAAAGGTGAGAGTTACAGGGAACCCGTTGCACTCGCGCGATAGGGTACGGCGACTTCGGACGAGATCGCGTCGGCAACGGCGTGATGTAAAGGTTGGAAAGGGCTGACAGCACGTAATGCAGAACCGGTCGATCCGGTGATCAGGACAACCCACTTGGGCCAGAGCATAATCGAATGCGTGCTTTTGACCGGGACCTGATCCGCGGAAGGCATTATGGCCAGCGGCCAAGTGAGCCGCACGCAAAGGCCGAACACATGGCTGCTACGACCAGCGCTGCAACGTAAGCAAACCCCTTGACAACCCGGAGCCGTCCACACATGGCCCATCGCCTCTGATTGCGCACCTCAGTAATATGTCAGCAATTGCG
>JANNUW010000186.1:0-1313 GCA_031414095.1 Hyphomicrobium sp.
CCAAGGCATCCGACATCGAGCGCCTGGGCGAAACGGTTCGTGCCAAGGTAAAGGCTAATTCGGGTGTTCAACTCGAATGGGAAATCATTCGCCTTGGTGAGCCTGAAGCCGGAGAGCCGATCGGCCCGGCCCTGGCAGGAGCAGTGGTCTGATGCGCAAGTTCAATCATGTCGCTGTCCTGATGGGCGGCTGGTCGGCCGAACGCGAAGTGTCGTTATGGTCTGGTGCCGGCTGCGCCGACGCGCTTGCAATCGCCGGTTACAAGGTGACACGCGTCGATGCCGGCCGGGATCTTCCGGCACAACTTCGCAGCATCAACCCCGACGTTTGCTTCAATGCGCTGCACGGACGATGGGGGGAGGATGGCTGTGTGCAAGGGCTGCTCGAAGTGCTCGGTATTCCGTATACGCATTCTGGCGTGCTGGCGTCGTCGCTGGCGATGAACAAGGTGCGGGCGAAGGCCGTCATGGCTGTAGCCGGCGTGCCGGTCGCCAACGGTGTGACCTTGTCGCGGGAGGACGCACTGAAGACGCACGCGCTGGAGCCGCCCTATGTTGCCAAGCCGATCGCCGAAGGCTCGTCGGTTGGCGTCGTAATCGTGCGATCCGGCGCCAATCGCCCGCCTGAGGCAATCAGCCAGATCCCTGATCTCGATGGTCAGATCATGGTGGAGGACTTCGTTGCGGGACGCGAGCTGACCTGCGCGGTCGTCGGCGATCGGGTCACTGAGATCATCGATATCGTGCCGGCGGCAGATCTCACGTTTTATGATTACACGGCAAAGTATGCGCCGGGCGGGTCAAGACATATTCTGCCGGCGGTCATTCCTGCTGAAGTCTACAACGATGTGCAGAGGCATGCGTTGGCCGCACATAAGGCGATCGGCTGTCGCGGCGTATCGCGCTCTGACTTCAGATACGACCCTGAGACGAACCAACTCGTCTGCCTCGAAATCAATACGCAGCCTGGAATGACGGGCACATCATTGGTCCCCGAACTAGCGGGTGCCTGGGGCTGGTCATACGCGGATCTGACCGCTTGGATGGTCGAGGATGCCTCGCTCGACCGGTGACGGCCATGCCAATTGGAGATGAGGCAATGCAACTCGTGTTCGCCCTTCGTTCAACGCCAAGATCGCGGTATGGTAAGTCGGCGCGAGCGTGGCATTAACCCCTTGTTAGGCCCTGGCGCGTTAGTAGTTTGTTTACTGTGAACCAGCCAACCGAGCTGGGCAGATGTATCGTTTGCGGTCGTTGCGTTTGTGAAGAGTTCCAATTCATGAGTAGCCCACGCAGCGCGCGACCGTCTTCCAG
>JANNUW010000187.1:0-6941 GCA_031414095.1 Hyphomicrobium sp.
AAGGAAGCGAGCGGCTGGAGCGCGACCGTCGATGCGCGCCCGTGCCGACGCTAGGCGCTGCACTTCGGCGCGAAAGTCCCCGCCCTGCTGAGATGGTCCGAGACCATCCCAGCCAAGCGGGGCATCGTCCTCAATGAGGCGGATGCGGTCTGCCACGGGGGCCGAGGTTTATCCCCGATCGCCGCCGTCAAGCCAGCCCTCGTGCTTGGCCATGCGTTCGGACAGCTGTTTGCGCTGTTCGGGCGTCAGGACCTCGGCCGCCTCGGTCACTGCCGCGCTGAGGCGTTTGCTCAGTGCATCGGCATTGGCGATCTGAGCGGCCCTCAGTGTTTCGACGGCGGACTTGTCGATCACGGGCTGACTGAGCAGTGCGCGGGCCTGCTTGCGGGCATCGCGAATGGTTTCGCGCATCGGCAACATGTCTTTGGCAGCAGCCTTAGCAATGACCGCCAGCTTGCTCCTCTGATCGTCCGTCGCGTTGACTTCCTTGGCAAAGTAACCGCTCATTTTATCAACGCGGCGGTCAATGTCGGCGGGGTCCATGCGGCCACTCATGAAGCCGTGACCCATGCCGTGGTGGCCACCCCAGTATCGAGCCGCCTGAGATAGGCCTGCGCCAGCGACAGCCGAAACGAGGACAAGGGCGGCAATCTTGAGCCAGCCCGTCCTCGACGAGGGTGATGATGGGGTCGGAATTTGTTCGCTGGTCATGTTGATCTCCAGTTGTGCGGCTGTGCTTGTCAGAGCGCAGTGGCCGCGGCGTGTCGGGCCTCGTAGTTGGGGTGTCCCGTCGAAAGTACAATCGCCCAAGCGCGTTGCGGGGTTTGTCCGCCCTTTGAAGTTTTGTTAACCGTGCCGCGCTCTTGCCTTCCCGGCGCTGTAACCTGACATCCAAATTTATTTAGTGTGGCGGGCGTTGGTGTAATAAAATGAAGCAACATGAAGTGCTTAATAGTATAATGTTAACATATTTTGTTGCATTTTGTAGGCTGCCATGGCCCTTTGAGGTTTCCAAAATGTTGCGCCCATCGCCGTTATCACCAGTGCTCGCCTTATCGTGCGTGTTGACGTTGGCGATGGCCGCAAGCAGCGCCACCGACGGCGCATTGGCGCAGAGCCGGCTGACGAAGAATCAGAACTTTGAAAGCGAACAGGCCGATCACGGTTCGCTGGCCACGCCGCCCGTGATGGCGATCGTGTCGATCAAAAATCAGAACATATCGCTCTATGATGCCAATGGCGGCGCCATGCGTGCGCGCGTGTCGAGCGGCAAGTTCGACTATGAAACACCGGTCGGCATTTACAGCGTCCTGCAAAAACAGGAAGAGCACTATTCCAACGTCTACGATGATGCATCAATGCCGTTCATGCAGCGGATTACCTGGTCAGGCGTGTCGCTGCACGAGGGCCAACTTCCGGGCTATCCCGCCTCGCACGGTTGCGTGCGCATGCCCAATAGCTTTGCAAAACAGATTTTCCCGCTGACCAAGATCGGCATGCGCGTGATCGTAGCCCGCGACGATGTCGCTCCGGTCGAACTCGCTCATCCATTTCTTTTGAAGCCACCTGCTCTCCAAGGAGTGGCCGCCGCCACAGAGACGGCCTATGAACCAGGCTCCGACGTCAGCGTCTTTCAAGCCGACGTTCGCAATGCGCCCGAACGTGAGATTGAACTCAACGCATTAAAAGCGATCGCCGCGAAAAAAGCCTCGGAAGCCGAGCTCACCAAAGGCCCCGCGGAAGGAACCAAACGCATCACAGCGGAAAAAACGGTCGAACGCGACAAGCTCGCCAAAGTCGTGCGCGCCGCTGAAAAAGTGAAGCGCGGGGCGGAAGACAAGGCCACCCGGCTGGCCCGTGAATTGGTGCGCGCGCAGGACCCCGCAAGACTGAAAAAATGGGAAGAGGCAAAGACTAAGGCGATCGCCGCTGCCGCAGCAGCCGATGTCAAACTCGCCGCTTTAGCGGCCCAGGGGACATCCGCCAGCGAAGGCCGTGAGCGCAAGAAGGCCGACAAGGCTTTGCGCCAAGCCCAATCCAACAAGCGCTCTTCCGATCAGAATGTTGCGCGCGCTGAGCGCAGTCTCGCCGATGCCGCCTCGCCGTCGAATTGGAAAAAGCTCGGCGAGCAAAAGGCGAAAGCCGATGCCGTCGCCGCCGCGGCGGACGCTAAACTTGTCGCTGCCAAAACTTTGCTTCAGCCTGCCGAAGACGCGCTTCAGGCGGCCAAGAAAGAGTCAGACCAAACTGAGTCCGTGAAAGTCGCTGCCGAGACTGCCGCCAAAGAAGCTCTGCGCAGAACAATGCCGGTGTCGATTTTCGTCAGTCTGAAGACGCAGAGGCTTTACGTCCGTCAAGGTCATGAAGCGGTTCTCGACGTTCCAGTCACGATCGCAGACCCTGATCGTCCGATCGGCACGCATGTGTTCACGGCCGTCGATTACACGCAAGGTGCCAACGACCTGCGCTGGACAGCCGTGTCGCTGGCGCGGCGCAATTCGGCAGATTTTGCAGAACTGTCCGATGACCGGTATCCGCGGCGTTACGATTCCCGCCGCGAGCCGCTCCAAACCAACGCGACGATTGCCAGTGCTGCGCTCGATCGTTTGACGATGCCGCCTGAAATTTTGCAGCGCGTTGCGGCCTCTGTATGGCCGGGCTCATCGCTGATCGTGTCAGACGAAGGCCCTAGCAAGGAGACAGGCAACTCGACCGACTTTGTGGTGCTGATCAGTGGCGAGCCGCAGGGTGGCATCAAGCGCCGTCCAAAACCGGCACCTATTCCACAGTACCGTTACAATCCGTACTACGGATACGGTGGCTACGGCGCGAGTTATGCGCCCCGCCCCACAGTGCGATACGACCGCTATGGCCGCCCCTTCCGTGTCCAGCAGAAGCCCGTCTTCAGCTGGTGGTGAGCGCATGCTCGCCTGTTCGGCGGCTGCGTTTTGCTAAAAATTGGGCATTTTATTAACTAGCCGGGCAGGAGCGCGCGCTCAAGCATTGACGCCGTAACGCTATTGCGTCACTCGTGAAAGTCTCGAATTTTTTGAAGAATTCATTGACGCCACGAGGTAAAAAGATGAGGCACGCCACTGTCGCGATCCTGATGCTTTGCGGCTCTGTCAGGGCTCTGAATTTCGCGGGAGCCGCCGAACCAGCAGGACACGGTGCCGTTGAAATCGCGCGCGCCACACAGATCCCCAGCTGCACGTTGTTTGTCGACAGCGCCGGCGCAAAGAACGCGGACGGTTCGGCGGGTCAGCCTCATAAGACCATCACGGCGGCAATAGAGGCCGCAAAGCCCGGTGCCGTTATCTGCGTCGCGGAGGGCACCTACGCCGAAAAGCTGGCCGCCGGCGAAAAGTATTTCACGCTCGCGGGAGGATTTCAGCGCGCAAAAGATTTCAAGGTTCGCGACAGTGCTGCCTACGTTTCGAAAGCCACGGGCGACGGCGGCGGATCGTTCCTGCGCATCGACGATCCCGGACCCAAAGGCGATCAGCTCACTGCCATCGACGGGTTCGAGATCACCGGCTATTCGCAAGCCGTCGTGCGCGACTTCTACGAGTCGCAGCGCTTCGACGTCACCAACAACTTCATCCATGACAACGTCTGCACGGACGATAAGCTTGCCGGCGGTGGCTTGGCCCTCAACAATGTTTCGGGCACGATCAAGGCCAATGTCTTTAGCAAGAATAGTTGCGGGCGCGGCGGCGCCGTGTTCCTCAACGACGCCACAAACCAGAACAGGGTTGCGATCGAAAACAACTTCGTCGATTCCAACGCAGGCACCGAGCCAGAATCCGCGCACGGGGGCGCGCTTTACCTGTTCGGCAATACTCTCAAGATCACCGGCAATTTGTTCACCAACAATACGGTGACCCAATGGGGCGGCGGGCTTTACATCGGCGCTTATACGCCCGGTAATCAGCCGACGACGGCAACGGTGTCGCATAATGTTTATCGCGGCAACCGGGCGGGCGATGCGGGCGGCGGATTTTTCTGCGACGACGGGGCGACGTGCTTTAGCGACCACGAAATTTATGAGAAAAACTGCGGCGGCAATATTCTGGTCGACGGCGGCTCGGAGGGTTCCGGCCCGACCGTCACTAAGTTCGACCACATCACCAATGTCGGCGCGCTGACCCCTACGTGCGATGGCCCAGGCATCGGACTGTTTGTCGACACCTACGAGGTCGTTGCGCCCGATCAACACACGGTTTCGAACGCGATCTTCTGGGGTAACGCGAAAGACGGTGACGTTGCGGTTTCCTGCACTAAAAACTGCAGCAAACTCAAAATCAGCTTCGGGCAGTCCATGGTGCAAACCGAGTACGGCGATGGCAGCATCAAAGTCGGGTTTGGAGACGGCATCGTTGCACCGGCGGATCCGTTGTTCGTCGCTCCCGATAAGGGCGATTTTCGTTTGAAACCGGGCAGTCCCGCCAGCGGCAAGGCAAGCGACGGCAGCGACCTCGGAGCTGCCAATCCAACACAGGCGGGAGCCGCTACGAGCCCGGCTCCACAAAAGCCGGCTGTTGCCGCCCCCGCGGCCCCTGCGCCCGAAGCCGCAAAGGCCCCGACGGCGCCTCCCGCTGCGAAGGCTGCCGCAGCCACCGCGCCTCGGACGGCAGACGAGGTCACCGTCAAGCAAGCCTTCGACGATGCCAAGGAGCTCGGCACGGTCGAGGCGTGGACCGTTTTTCTCGAGAGCTACCCGGCCGGGTTTCACGCCAATCTGGCGCGTGCCTATTTGAAGAAACTCAAGGGCGGTGAGACGGTGGCGCAAGCGCCTGTCGCAGCGCCCACGGCAGCAACACCGGCTGAAGCGCCGGTAAAGGCCGCGGCTGCGCTCGTCGCGGCACCCGTTGCTGAGCCAGCAGCGAAGGCACCGGAAGCCGCCGGGCCTGCTTCACCTACAGTCCCAGGCAAGCCTGCCGTCGCACGCGGCGGCGACTACATGGGGTTCCCCGAGCGGTTCAACCGCTACTACACCGACCCTGCGTGGAAACCGTCGAAAACGATCTACGTCGCGCCCGATGGCAGCGGCGATGGCACAACGCGTAAGACGCCGATGGCGGCACCAGACGCGTTCGCTGCCGCGAAGCCCGGGACTATGATCCATTTCCTGCCGGGCGCTTACCAGGGCGGCCTCGAGTTCGAAAAGGAAAAGAGTGGCACTTACGACGCACCGATCGTGCTCTTCGCCGAGCGAAAGCCAGATCATTCGCGTGCCGTTACGATGGACTGCGCCAAGGGCTCGCGGCAAACCTGCATTAATTTAGAGGGTGCAGACTATATTGCGCTCGACGGCTTCGAACTCATCGGCGGCAAGTATGGTGTCCGCGGCGTTGGCTTAGGTTTCCCGGCGAGCGAACATTCACGCGGCGTGGCTGTACTCAATTGCAACGGGCACGATCAGGACAGGGACCCCTACCACACGGCACAAGTCGACTGGACGGTATGGGAGCGCAACATCGGGTCTGGTGCAAAAAAGGGAGACGGCCACGGGCTCTATATTAGCGGTGGCAGTGACTGGAACATTGTCCGCTTCAATGAAACGTTTTCGAACGAGAGCAGCGATTTCCAGATCAATCCCGATCCGGCCTCAAATTGCCAGGAAGTCGGCATTCCATTCGCAGACCCGCGCTGTGACGCGTACGCCGGCGAGGGTGAAGGCGGGCAAGGGGCCAGCGACTACATGCTCGTCGAAGGAAATTATTTTCATCACGGCACCCATGGTGCCAACTTTACGAGCGTGCGGCGCAGCGTCATCCGTAACAACATCTTTGGACCGCAGTCGCCTAGACACAACGTGAGCTTCTGGCAGGAGACTGACAATCCGAAGCTCGGCTCGAGCGATAACAAGATTCTGCACAACCTGTTCATCTCAACCAGCCAACGCCACGGCATCCAGTTCAGCAACAATTCGACCCGCAACGAGTTCGCCAACAATGTGCTCCTGGGCGTTCAGGTGAACGGTGACAAGGTGACGGCCAATCCGAAAGCCCTGCTGATGGAGGTCGATGGGACGGTCGGCGAGAATGTTTACCGCTCGAACTTCTACGCGTCTGGAAAGTTCGAGGGTCGTGAACCGGGCGAGGGCGAGATTGCAACGCCGGAGCTCTCGGCCGGCTGGTTCGCGAAATTCCCAACGGCGCTGAACCATGACGCCAACGACTTCAAGCCAACCACATCGGCGCCATTTCTGGCCAAGGGCGCCGTGTCGCCCGCCGCACCCGCGGACCGCAATGGCATTGCCCGCTCCGGTAAAGCCGACTTGGGTCCGATCGAAGTGCCCTGAAGCATAGGAGTCGTTGCGCGAAATTTCTAAAGTTCTGCGTTCCCGGCCAAGCACGCGGGTACGCGTGCATTGAGCCGGGATCGCGTCGCTGCTTGCATGGACGTGATCCCGGACCGGCCCGCCTCACATACGTTCGCCGCCCCGTCCGGGACCGCAAGATTTGGGCTGGATTGTATAAGGGCTATACAGGCGGGGACGCTGAGCTTGGTCTTCGCGCATGGCGGCCGGCTCCGCCAAGCGGAGTCGCCATGCGCCAAGCAACATTGCCGCTCGACAGCGGGCGGGTTTTCGCGTATCAGCCAGCCATTCCATACCCTTCCAGGGTTGCCCAAACTTGGGCCGCACGAGCCGTGCGCGCTGACTGCCTCGAACTGTTTCAACCACAGTTTAGGCCAGCGATTCAGCTCCTCTGCATTGATGTACAAAGAAAAAGGACTCCAAAATGGACATCATCCGCCAGCTCGAACTCGAGCAAATGAACGCTATTCTGACCAAGCGTGGCGTGCCTGAATTCTCCCCCGGCGACACCGTTAAGGTGATGGTGCGGGTCGTGGAATTGGGCGAACCCGACCCCAAGGACAAGAAAAAGAAGGCCGCCGCCGCGCGCACGCAGGCCGAGCGCCTGCAGGCCTAT
>JANNUW010000188.1:0-7179 GCA_031414095.1 Hyphomicrobium sp.
CGTCCTCTATCATTTGCTGGTATTGCTGGAGGCGCGCGAGGTTGCCTTCGCAGACGTGCTGGCAGCCCTTGAGGGCCGCATGGGAACGTCGGGCCTCGATGAAAAGGCCGCGCGGCCTTAAGCGCCGAACGGAGCCGGGCAGACATTAATATGAGCCAGTCGAGAACAAGACAGCCGGGTGCGGCAGGGGTGCTGGGCTGGAATCCGGTGCCGCTGACGACCGAGCTGCCGTTCTCGCCCTACCAGATTTTCGATCGCCAGGACTGGGCGCGCCTGCGTGCCGACACCCCTATGACGCTGGAACCCGATGAGCTCGAACAGCTCTCGGGTATCATCGATGAGCTTTCGGTCGAAGAGGTTGTCGAGATCTATCTGCCGCTGTCGCGTTTATTGAATCTGCATGTGTCTGCGCTCCAGCAGCTGCATGCGATTACCTCGACTTTTCTGGGCAGCAGCGTCAGCAAGGTGCCTTTCATTCTGGGCGTCGCGGGCTCTGTCGCCGTTGGCAAGAGCACGACGGCGCGCGTGTTGCGCGCTCTTTTGGCGCGCTGGCCCGATCATCCGCGCGTCGATCTTATTACGACAGACGGCTTTCTTCTGCCCAACGCGATCCTGGAAAAGCGCGGACTGATGAACCGCAAAGGCTTTCCGGAGTCCTTCGATGGTGCTGGCCTTTTGAAGTTTCTCGCCGACGTGAAATCCGGCAAGGGCCGCGCCGAGGCGCCGGTCTATTCGCATTTCCATTACGATATTCTGCCAACGCAAAAAACGGTCGTCGAGAGTCCAGATATTCTGATCGTCGAGGGCTTGAATGTTTTGCAGACGGCGCGCTTGCCCAAGGGCGGCGAGGGTATACCGTTCGTCTCGGATTTCTTTGATTTTTCGATTTTCATCGACGCCGACCCCAAGGTGATCGCCGATTGGTACATGGAGCGGTTTATGCGTTTGCGGGGCACCGCGTTCCGCGATCCGGGTGCGTATTTTCATCGCTACGCAAGCCTAAAGCCGGAAGTCGCCCGCGCGCGTGCGGGCGATATCTGGCGCACGATCAACCTCAAAAATCTCGAAGAGAATATTCTGCCGACTCGTCAACGCGCGAGTTTGATCTTGCGCAAGACAGCGAGCCACCGGGTCGGCTCAGTGGCGCTGCGAAAACTTTAAGCGCTGCTCTTTCGCGGTCAGCGCACACAAAAAAGCAGCCGCTTGGGGGCGGCCGCTTGTTGAATTCGCGTATGGAGAAGTGGAGACGCAAACAGGAATGCTAATGGATAGACTTACTCGAGGCTGGGCTGGTAGCGCACCACGCAGCGGCAAACTCGGACATGGCGGCATGGCTTTCGAACGCGATCGTAACGGGTGGCGAATGCAGAACTTGATCGTAGATAATCCATTGAGCACTGAATGACGCAGAAATGCTTTGCAGGCTGAGTTCAGCCCACAGTGAAAACCAGTTCGAACAGGTGTCGCGCGCGGCCGGTTGCGCATTGACGGCAGATACAGTGACAAGCTGATGAGAAGTCTTGTCCGCAGTGTCCTTGGCAACGGCGGTTGCAGAGCCGCTCTGGAGTTTAGGAGAGGCCTTAGCGGACCGGGCAGCCGGGACCGGTACTGATGATGCCTTTAACGGGGCTGAACGCACCGGCTCGGCAACTGCTTTCAGCGCCATAGAACGCACGGGTTGTCCGGCTGGAAGGCTGGCCAGGGTTTTCTTGGTGGGAATGCCCGCATCGGCCTGCTTGTGCACGACATGAAATTTATCGCGCAACCGGCGAATTGCTGAAGGATCTGTGACACCGATGGATTTGATTGCGGTCGTCGGTTTCATTTCGGGATTAGCTGCAACCAGGTCGATGACCGATTGAAGGACGGCACGATCATTGAGGCCGGTGCCCCTAGGCCGGCCACGGGCTGTTTTAGTGCTCGGCATTAAAAGGCCTCTTGGAGAAAATTCGATTCGTTGATCAAAGCATGCGGAGTTTCCCGTCCTATTTCCATGGAAATTAAATAAGCACGCGTTAATTCGTCAATTGATGTATATGAAAACGTTGCGTTTTTACAAGTCTGCCTGCCGTTGAATTGGTGCCAGCCATGCCTCTAGAACAGAAAATAGCGAGAATAGAGGCGCTGCAAACGCCGTATCGGCTCAGGCGAGAAGCTTCTAAATACCATTTAAACGCGCCAATTCTGCCAAAGATTGTGCCGGCCGCGCGCCCATATGACTGATAATTTCGGCGGCAGCTAGACTTCCGAGACGGCCTGACGTCGCCAAATCGCGGCCGCTGGTTATTCCAAAAAGAAATCCGGCCGCATATAGGTCGCCAGCGCCCGTTGTATCGACGACGGTCATCACCGACTCGGCTGCGACGACATGAGCGGCACCGTCGGCTAAGATCAGCGAGCCTTTGGCGCTGCGGGTGAGCACGGCGAATTTCGTGTCTGCGGCGATGCAGGTGGCGGCGTCGTCGAAATTGGTTGATTGGTAGAGCGATGTGATTTCGCTCTCGTTGGCAAACACGATGTCGACACCCGATCGAATGAGTTCGAGGAACTCAGCGCGGTGGCGATCGACGCAGAAACTGTCAGAGAGTGTGAGCGCGACCTTGCGCCCGGCCTTATGGGCGATGGCCGCCGCTTGGCGGAACGCGGCTTTGGCTTCCGGGCGGTCGAATAAATATCCCTCGAGATAAATGACGGCCGATTGCGCGATTAGATCAGCATCGACTTCGCCTTGATCGAGGTCGGTCGAAATGCCGAGATGGGTATTCATGGTGCGCTCGCCATCGGGCGTGACCAAAATAAGCGAGCTCGATGTTGGTGCTTTGCCGGCAACCGCGGGGGTCGAGAAGGCAACGCCGGCGGCTGTGATGTCGTGGCGAAAAATGCGGCCAAATGCATCGTCGGCGACTTTGCCGATGAAGGCGCCCCGGCCGCCGAACGAAGCCAAGCCTGCCACGGTATTGGCGGCCGATCCGCCCGAGATTTCGATCCCAGGGCCCATGGCGTTGTAAAGCGTCGACAGGGTGTCGGCATCGACCAACCGCATATGACCTTTGGGAGCTTCGTGCTTCGCCAAAAAGGCGTCGTCGCAGCGGCCCAGAATGTCGACAATCGCATTACCGATTGCGGTCACGTCGTAGCGGGTGTCGGTCATTGTCGGTCCTTGGGTCGGTATCTGGCGGGATTGGTGGGGAAAGCCGCGCGCACTATAGGCGGGGCTTCATGGCCTGCAAGGCCGAGGCTCAGGGTCCGCTGCCGATGATGCGCGGCTTTTGAGCCCTGGCGTGCAACGCGGGACTGTTAGCGGCTTCCATCGCGAGCCAGGGCTGCGAGCCCGAGCAAGAGCCGTTCGGCATGGGCCTCTTCAAGCGCGCCGGCCAGGCGCGCGGACTTGGCTGCCGCGCCAATGGCCGCGATGCCAGCCAGCAGTTTGCGTCCGCTCCACAGCCTCAGTTGGCCGTTGAAGGCGTCTTTCTGCTTGAAGTGCAGCGGCGGTTTGAGGGCGCGGACGGCATCGTCGAAGGGTTTGCCCGCATCAATGATCGCGCGGATCCGATGCAGGCGGTGGAAATAGCGTTCGGTTGCCAGGATGATCGTCTGGGCACTTTCGCCCGCCGAAATGGCGCGGGCAAATTCGATGACGGCCTTGGCCGACTGCCCGGATGCGGCCGCCGTAATGATGCGATCGAGCGCCAGCTCCGAGGCGTCGCCCACAATGGCGTCGACGTCCGCCACTTCGATGGTCGTGCGGCCGCCGGCATAGAGCACCAGCTTTTCGATTTCGCCGCGTGACAGGGCTCTGTCGGCGCCCAGCCTGGACACCAGAACGTCGCGCGCTTCCGGGCCAATTGAGAGGCCGCCAGCTTTCAGGACCTCGCGCACGAGGCTGTCGAGATCCTGGGCTTCGTCGGCATAACAAGCGATGGCAGCCCCGCGGCCTGAGCGCTCGAATATGGCGCGCAGCGCGTCGTCGGCCTTGAGGTTGCCGGCTTCGACGATCAGCACGCCTTCCAGCGGTGGACCTTCTATCAGAGGCTTTAGCGTATTGGCGTTGATGCGCCGACCAGTACTGGCGCGTACGACCTTGCGGCCGCCGAACATGGGCACAGTGCCCAGCTCAAGGCTGATGCGATCGGGCTCGCTTTCAAGGTCGGCATCGTCGAGCCGCAGCAGTTCGCCGGGCGGCTTATCGAGGGCGCAGGCGGCGCAGGCTAAATTTGCGGCGCGTTCCGATACGAGCCCTGCATCGCTGCCATAGAACAGAAATGCCTGGTGCGAACTGAGACCCGTTTTCAGGAAGGCGGCCGCCTGATGCGCTTTAACCGCAACCATGGTGGCCGGTCAGGCCGCGCTGGACAAAAATGCCGCGAGCCGGGACTTCAAGTCCTGCCCGACTGTGCTGGCGGCGCGGTTCTCGGCGTCATCGCGGGCGCGGACATTCGAGAAGATCGATGAATTGCGCTCAAAGCCGGCGCGGCCGTAGCTTGTGCCGGTAAGAACGACAGCTTTGTCAGAGATGCGGATCAGCCTGAAGCTGGCATCAAGGTTATAGATCTGGCTGCGGGCGTCGCCGTCGATGCGGACGAGCGTCGAGGTGACGGATTCGCGTATGGCGATATCGAGGACGTAGAGCGGCTTGACGGGCTCGCCGCCGCCTGTCGTCTGGAAGATCATCTCGTTGCGAATGCGCTGACCAACGCGGCCGGGAATGGTCGAGGTAACGACCTGCGCAAGCCGCTGATCTGCTCCTGCGCCGATGCCGGCAGCGCCGTATAAAGGTTGGAAGCCGCCTCCGCAGCCGCCCAGCATCGTGGCAACCGAAAGCGCGAGCAGCATTGCGCCGCGGACGCCTTTGGCGGCCCGTACTCTCGCGCTAGTGCTGGCTAAACCCATGCTGTCGATACGCTCCAGGCTACGTTTCAAAGTCTTGAGGCCAACCCGGCCTCGAGACTGATTCTCAAGACAGGATGTTGACGATACGCAATGGCACAACAATAACCTTCTTCGCCGGCCGGCCTTCCATGGCACGAACGACGCCTTCGAGGCGCAGTGCTGTGGCTTCGATATCCTCATTACTGGCAGAGCGAGAAATCGTCATCTCGTCCCGCCGCTTTCCGTTTACCTGTACGGCAATGGTGACGCGATCGTCAACGAGCAAGGCCGGATCGGCTTTCGGCCAAGGCTCTTTGGCAACCAGAGTGTTGTATCCAAGCCTCGACCAGCATTCCTCGGCCAAATGCGGCATCATCGGCGCGATCATCTGCGTCAAGAACTCGGCGGCCTCTCGGATGGCGCTATCCAAACCTTCGCTGGACTTGCCCAATGCTGCCGAGAACTCGTTGGTAAACTCGTAAATCTGCGCCACGGCTACGTTGAATCGCAAGCCTTCGATATTGCGGGCGACCCCGTCGAGCGCCTTGTGGGCCGCCCTGCGAAGTGCGGTGGCATCGTCGCCAAAGAGCGCTGGCGGAGCGGTGCCTGGAGCGACGCTTTTGCTCGCTGCGTCCTCGATCAGCCGCCAGGTGCGC
This sequence comes from Hyphomicrobium sp., assembly GCA_031414095.1. Lineage (GTDB taxonomy): Bacteria > Pseudomonadota > Alphaproteobacteria > Rhizobiales > Hyphomicrobiaceae > JANNFX01. The sequence goes on from JANNUW010000188.1 coordinate 5,526, forward strand.
TGCACGAATCGTCCCGCGCCCTGCACGCCAGCCTCGGTCCAGATGACGTCGCGTTCGGGCGGGCTGTCCGAGAGCATGAACCAGCGCGCGCAGTCGGCGCCCCAGTGCGCGATAATGTCATCGGGGTCGACAACGTTCTTCTTGTTCTTTGACATCTTGATGATGTCGCCGATGACGACCGGCAAGCCGCTTGAAATCTCGGTTGCAGTGCGGCTCGCGCCCTCGCCTTGGAGACTGACGTCAGTTGGCGTCAGCCACTTGCCGTCGGCCGACTTGTAGGTCTCGTGTGTGACCATCCCTTGGGTGAACAACGCGGCGAACGGTTCGCGCAGGTTTGATCCCGTCGCGTGTCCGCTGTCACTGATGGCGCGGAAGAAAAAGCGCGAATACAAGAGGTGCAAAATCGCGTGCTCGATGCCGCCGATGTATTGATCGACGGGCAGCCAATATTTAGCTGCCTCGGTGTCGATTGGTGTAACCGACTGCGGGTTCGTGAAGCGCGCATAGTACCATGAGCTGTCAACGAAGGTGTCCATGGTGTCGGTTTCGCGCCGCGCCCGTTTCCCGCAAGTGGGGCACACGCAGTTCTTCCATGTCGGATGGCGGTCGAGTGGATTGCCGGGTTTGTCGAAAGTGGCATCATCGGGCAGTTTGACCGGCAAGTCTTTGGCCGGGACGGGCACGATTCCGCACGTTTCGCAATGGATAATCGGGATCGGGCAGCCCCAATAGCGCTGGCGCGAGATGCCCCAGTCGCGCAGGCGGAAGTTGACCTTGCGGGTGCCTGCGGGTTGGCCAGCGAGCTCTCGCGCTTCGAGGTTTTTGGCAACCGCATCGAAGGCCGCCGCGGTCGTCATGCCATCGAGGAAGCGCGAGTTGATCATGGTGCCATCGCCGTCGGCGGCTTTGTTCGTAATGGCGAAGGTCGCGGCATCCTGGCCCGGGGGGAGAATCACAGGCACGACGGGCAGATCATATTTGCGCGCGAAGTCGAGGTCGCGCTGGTCGCCCGACGGACAGCCGAAAATCGCGCCCGTGCCGTAGTCCATAAGCACGAAGTTCGCCACATAGATCGGCAGCAGCCAGTCCTTGTCGAGCGGATGCTGCGCCCGGATGCCTGTGTCGAAGCCTTGCTTTTCCGCTGTTTCCAGATCGGCGACGGACGTGCCCATGCGCCGGCACTCGTCGCAGAAGGCGGCGAGTGCGGTATTCTTTTCAGCGGCGGCTTTGGCGAGCGGATGGTCGGCGGCAACGGCGAGGAACGACGCTCCAAACAAGGTGTCGGGCCGGGTCGTGTAGATCTCGAGTGTTGCGTGGCCCTTGGGTGCGGTCTTTTTATCGAGCGCCCAGGTCAGAGTCATGCCCTCCGAGCGGCCGATCCAGTTGGCCTGCATGGTGCGCACTTTTTCCGGCCACTTGTCGAGCGTGGGAAGCGCGTTCAGCAGCTCGTCGGAATAGTGCGAGATCTTGAAAAACCATTGAGTCAGTTCGCGGCTTTCCACGAGCGCGCCCGAGCGCCATCCTCGGCCGTCGAGAACCTGTTCGTTGGCTAGAACGGTGTGGTCGACAGGGTCCCAATTGACTTTAGACGATTTGCGATAGGCCAGGCCTTTGGCCAGTAGATCCAAGAACAGTTTTTGCTGATGTCTGTAAT
>JANNUW010000189.1:0-2124 GCA_031414095.1 Hyphomicrobium sp.
CGACCGGTCTCGGATCGCTTCTTCCGTCGAGTGGTCGCCGCCTGTCGATTTTGACCCTGGCTGCGTGAAAAGAGCGAGTCAGGTAGAATCTCCTAGTCATTAGACGGGGGATGGCATGAAGCGGTTCGTGGAAGGGTCCGATCGCGGGCAGTCGACGTTGTTGCCGGAATGTCTCGATGACTGGGTCGAGGAGAGCAATCCTGTTCGCGCAGTTGATGCCTTTGTCGATGCTCTCAAACTGGCAGAGCTGGGCTTCAAGGACGTCGAGCCGGCCGTCACCGGGCGGCCCGGGTATCACCCTGCGGCGCTGCTCAAGCTGTACATCTACGGCTATCTCAACCGCATTCAATCGAGCCGTCGTCTGGAACGCGAAGCGCGCCGCAATCTGGAAGTGATCTGGCTTCTTCGGCGTCTCGCGCCCGACGACAAAACGATCGCCGATTTTCGCCGCGACAACGGCTCCGCCATCAAGAAGGTGTGCGCGAAGTTCGTCGAGCTCTGCCGGCAGATGGGCTTGCTAACGAAGGCCAGCGTCGCCATCGACGGGTCGAAGTTCAAGGCGGTCAACACGCGCGACAAGAACTTCACCAAGGGTAAGGTTGAGCGGCGACGTCAGCAGTTGGAAGAGAGTGTTGCGCGTTACCTGTCGCAGCTCGACACCGCCGATCTGCAGGAGCCGTCGGAGGCGCTTGCGGCGAAGGCGGCGCATCTCAACGAGAAGCTCGCCAAACTTGCGAACGAAATTCAGAAACTCGAAGCCCATGAGAAGGCGATGCTGGCGTCTCCAGATCAGCAGATATCTCTGACCGATCCCGACAGTCGCTCGATGGCGACGAGCGGGCGCGGCTCGGGCGTGGTCGGCTACAATGTGCAGACGGCGGTCGACACCGAACACCATCTCATCATCGCGCATGAAGTGACGAATAGCGGCACGGATCGCGCGCAACTCTCCAACATGGGGAGGCAGGCCAAGGCGGTTCTCGGCGTCGACAAGTTGGAAGCAGTTGCCGATCGCGGCTACTACAGCGGCGAGGAGATCAAAGCTTGTGAGGATGCCGGCATCGCCGTGACGCTGCCAAAGCCCGCGACATCAGGCATGGAAGCGAACGGGAAGTTCGGCAAGCACGACTTCGTCTACCTCGCGCAAGAGGACGTCTATCGCTGCCCGGCGGGCGAAGCTTTAGTGTACCATTCAGCCACCGTGGATGCCGGTCGCGCCATCCGCAGATACTACACAAATGCGTGCAATGCCTGCTCGCTCAAGCCGCGCTGCACGAGGGCCAAGAACCGCGTGATCTCCCGCTGGGAGCATGAGTACGTGATGGAAGCCGCTCAGAAGCGCCTCGATGAAAACCCGCACGCCATGCGTACGCGCAGGGAGACCGTCGAGCATCCATTCGGCACTCTCAAGATGCGAATGGGCGCGACGCATTTCCTGATGAAGCGTCTACCGAAGGTCGCCACCGAGATGGCGCTGCACGTGCTCGCCTACAATCTAACGCGTGTGATGAACATCGTCGGCGTGAAGCCGCTCATTACCGCGTTGAGGGCGTGAAGCAGGCCCCATCGCGTGTGGACACCTGACCTTATGGAAGCGATCGCTGCGCTGCAGGAAGCTCAAGCGCGGGATTCCGACGTCAAGGGCGGAAAAATATGCTACATTCAACGCCAAGCTGGTTCCCGAAGTCGGCTCACCCCACCCAACAGCGTTTTCACGCAACCAAGACCCGGAGCAGACGAAGTTGCTGGGCAGCAACAATTGATGCAGATTGGTGTCGCATTGGAATTCTGATGATCGATTTTCGTGTGCTTTGATGACCGAAGCAATTGACACCGTGATCGTTGGCGCGGGGCATGCAGGTCTTGCGGCCAGCTTCTATTTGACGAAACACGGGATAGAGCACGTCGTTCTTGAGCGAGGGCAGGTTGCCCAGCGATGGCGTACAGAGCGATGGGATTCCCTCGTCTTTCAGTTCCCAAATTGGTCACTGCAGTTGCCGGGCTACGCCTATCAGGGGGCCGACCCGGATGGCTACGCGTCGAAGAACGAGTTCATTCGCTTCCTTGAGGACTACGCCTCAACTAGTCGCGCGCCTGTGCGTTGCAATACCGAGGTGATTGCCC
>JANNUW010000190.1:0-1451 GCA_031414095.1 Hyphomicrobium sp.
ATTTGGGCCGCACGGCGCCTGTGATGCATCCCTCTGCTTGGCCCCTAATTCTGCGTCCCCGGACGGGCGGCGAACGCAGTGAGACGTGCCCGATCCGGGGTCACGGCCAAGCTATTGAGCGACGTGATCCCGGTCCAATGCACGCGATACCCGCGTGCTTGGCCGGGACCGCAGAGTTTTTGGGGTTGGCAGCAGCGCACCACGCGCACCGCCTAGTTCCTGCGTTCCCGGACGGCGCGGCGAACGCATGTGAGACGCACCGATCCGGGATCGCGTCCAAGCAATCAGGGACGCGGTCGCGGCTCAATGCACGCTAACGCGTGCTTGGCCGGGAACGCAAACTTTGTAAGTTGGGTAGCCACGAGTAAGGTGGTTTAGCGGGCGCCACACCTCTCAAAGGTCTGCGTTCCCGGACGGAGCGGCGAACGCAGTGAGACGTGCCCGATCCGGGATCACGTCAAGGCTAAAAGGGACGCGGTCCCGGCTCGATGCACGCGTGCTGGCGTGCTGGGCCGGGAACGCAGAAGTTTGAAGCACCTAGAGCGGATCGCTGTTCTGCAGCGGAGTGACTTCGCTTATGAATTTGGTGGGGCTGTTCGCTTGCAGGCTTTTGAAATCATTCCTGTCATAGATGTGCGGCACGGGCTCGCAGTGCGCGCGGTGGCGGGCGATCGTGCCGCCTATCAGCCGCTCGTGACGCCGCTGGCATCAGACGCCGATCCAGTGAACGTCGCGCTGGGATACCAAGCGCTCTATCCATTTGCCACGCTCTACATCGCCGATCTCGATGGCATCGAGGGCAGGGCGGCAAATACCGATTTGCTGACGAGCCTGGAGACGAACATGCCCGGCGTTGCGATCTGGGTCGACGATGGGTCTACATCCGAGGTGGGTGCCGGCCGCTTGCTGCAGCATAAAAATACCGTCGCCGTCATCGGCAGCGAGTCGCTTGGCCGAGCCTCCGAGCTGCAACGATTGAGCGAGCGCTTTGGAGGCCGCATTGCGCTCTCGCTCGATTTTATGGGCGATGATTTCACAGGCCCGAACCGGCTGCTCGGCGATGCCTCACGGTGGCCCGTACGCGTCATTGTCATGACGCTGGCGCGCGTCGGCACCGGCAATGGTCCCGATCTCGACCGCATCGCGGATATCGCGCGCCGCGCGGGGCCTGAGCGGCGGATCTACGCCGCAGGCGGAGTGCGTCATGGTGCCGATCTCGAGGCCGTGCGTGCTGCGGGCGCATCGGGCGCGCTGGTCGCCTCGGCCCTGCACAGCGGTGCTCTAAACTCAGCCGCTCTAAAGCAAACCGCAGGGGCCAAATAAAAACCGGCGACCTCAGATGAGATCGCCGGTTTTTGAATTCAATCGGAATTGCGGTTGCCCGCAACGCCGCTTGTTCAAGCTTAGGTCTTGGCGCCGAAGGGGTGCGAGACCGAGTTGCGCTGGGCGGT
>JANNUW010000191.1:0-1333 GCA_031414095.1 Hyphomicrobium sp.
CACCGATTGAATGTCAGCTCTGCCGTGATGAGCGGACAAGTCGCAAACCCGTAATAAGGTCTCCAACGGGCCAATTGCTGACGCTAAGGGCTGGATTTCATACCGATTGCAAACCAGCGTACTCGGGGGCCGTGGACTCAAGCCTGTGTCGCCCACTTGCAGTTGTTTCCCTCACCCAGTAGCTTGATATTGTAAGCAGCGAGGCGCCATTTGCGGCTTGTCTTGTAGTCACCCGAGAGCGGTAACTATGCCCTCGTCCCCTGGGCATTGCGTATCGAAACGTACAATGGAGAGCTGAACCATGAATCTGGCGGGCAAGAGAGTGCTGGTGACGGGCGGAACGCGCGGGATTGGCCGGGCGACGGTCGAGGCGTTCCTGCAAGCAGGCGCACGAGTGGCGGTCAATGGCAGTAGTGCGGCTTCCGTTTCCTCCGCACTCGCTGGTCTTGGTGCTGGTGACCGAGCGGTGGCAGCGCCGGGAGACCTCGGTCAAGTACCGGGCTGTCAGCAAGTCGTCGAAAGGGCGGTGGCTTCGCTGGGCGGCTTGGATATTCTCGTCAACAACGCCGGCGTCGGTAGCCCCAAACCATTTGAAGAAACCACGGCGGTTGATTGGGACGCGACGGTGAACATCAACCTCCGGGCGGTCTACTTCTGTACGAAATACGCCGTTCCCGCGCTCCGCCGGGCCAAGGGGAACGTTGTCAATGTCGCCTCCATCCTGGGTCTCGGAGGCAGGGGTGCGGGTTTGTCACTCTATTGCGCCTCGAAGGGCGGTGTCGTGAATCTAACGCGTGACCTAGCTATCGAGTTGGCGCCGGATATCCGCGTGAATTGCATCTGTCCCGGCGCCGTCGATACTGAGATGTTGCAAGAACTTGGCCGTTCCCTGGGCAAGGGCGATGTCACCGCCGGCTATGCCATCCTCACGCAAAACCGCCCGATGAAGCGCGTGGCTCGCGCCTCTGAGATCGCCAATGCGATCCTCTATTTCGCCTCCGATCTCGCAAGCTTTGTCACCGGCTCGATTCAGGTCGTGGATGGAGGTGTCATGGCGAAAGCGGGATAGCCAGCGACTTCTGGAATGGGTCATTCACGCCGGTTTGGCCATGTCCGCGCGATGTCGGCTTACACCCGGACTTCTGACCAAATATGAAACAGTGCAATCAGGCGCGATGTCCATCGCATTGTTTCGCTGTGATGCAATTACTTGTTGGCTATCGAGGGCTGAGCGGACTCTGGCAAGCAGTCCACCCAGTGCATTGACGACTTAGCGGTGTGGAATAGTTCAGTTTCCGCGCTTTATTGGAATGACCTTGGCATTGGCTCGCGG
>JANNUW010000192.1:0-2047 GCA_031414095.1 Hyphomicrobium sp.
AGCGGCTGTTGCTGATCTTGCCGACTTTGTTCGGGATCATGCTGATCAGCTTCGTCATCGTGCAGTTCGCACCCGGCGGGCCCGTCGAGCAAATCATCGCCAAGCTCTCGGGCATGGATACATCGGTCAACCCGGGCGGCAGTTCGGGCGATGGCATGTCGGGGACCGGCCAAAGCCAAATGGGCCAAGGCGGCAACGAAGGCGGCGGCTCGAAATATCGCGGCGCGCAGGGCCTCGATCCCGAATTCATCAAGAGCTTGGAAAAGCAATTCGGCTTCGACAAGCCCGCTCCCGAGCGCTTTTTGCTTATGATGAAAAACTATTTCACCTTCGATTTTGGCAAGAGCTATTTCCGCGACGTTTCAGTTTTAGAGCTGATCAAAGAGAAGATGCCGGTGTCAATTTCGCTCGGCATATGGATCACGCTGATCACGTATCTCCTCTCGATCCCGCTTGGCATCCGCAAAGCGGTGCGCGACGGCGAGCCGTTCGACGCCTGGTCGAGCGCGGTGCTCGTCATCGGCTACGCCCTGCCGGGCTTTCTCGTGGCGGTGCTGCTGCTCATCTTGTTTGCGGGTTCGTCATTTTTTCAATGGTTCCCGACGCGCGGGCTGACGTCGGATAACTTCGACCAGCTGTCGGCCTTCGGCCAGATCAAGGATTATCTTTGGCACATCACGCTGCCGCTGATCGCCATGGCGATCGGATCGTTCACGACGCTCGCGTTCCTGACCAAGAATTCGTTCCTCGATGAAATCCGCAAGCAGTACGTGATCACAGCGCGCGCCAAGGGCCTGACCGAACGCGAAGTGCTCTACGGCCATGTATTCCGCAACGCCATGCTACTCATCATCGCCGGCTTTCCGGCTGCCTTCATTGGCGCGTTCTTTTCCAACGCCCTGCTGATAGAGACGATTTTTTCGCTCGATGGTCTGGGCCTGTTGGGTTTTGAGTCGGTCATAAAGCGCGATTATCCCGTCGTGTTTGCGACGCTCTATATTTTTGCACTGCTCGGTCTCGTCGTGAACATTATTTCGGATTTCACCTACACGCTCGTCGATCCGCGCATCGACTTCGAAAGCCGCGAGGTCTAGCCCATGGCAACTCCCAGCACTGTATCGCCGCTTGCCAAACCGGCGAAAGAAAAGCCCGGACGGATCGCGCGCTGGCGGCAGGGCTTCGAGCTTTCGCCCATCAATCAGCGCCGCTGGGATACGTTTTCAACTAACCGCCGCGGCTACTGGAGCCTGTGGATCTTTCTCGTGCTGTTTGGAGTCACGCTCGTCGCCGAAGTGATCGCCAACGACCGGCCGCTGATCGCCAGCTACAAGGGCGAAATCCTGTTTCCCGTGCTCACCGACTACCCTGAAGAAAAGTTCGGCGGCTTTCTCGCCGTTACCGACTACAAAGATCCCGTCATTTTGAACGAGATCGAAAGCAACGGCTGGATGCTGTGGCCGCCCGTGCGGTTCTCCTACGACACCATCAACAAGGACTATCCGACCCGGCAGAACGCCGAAGGTAAATGCACCATCGAGAAAGATGGCCGTTCGCTGCCGGCCGGTCTGGGTTTTCCAGCGCCGCCCCAGTGGGCGTCGAGCGTGCCGCTGTGCGATGCGCCGCCGGAGCAGATCGCGCGCTTCACGCAGCTTGGAAACATGAATTGGCTCGGCCTCGACGATCAGGGACGCGATGTGCTGGCACGCGTCATCTACGGCTTCCGCATTTCCGTGCTGTTCGGGCTCATCCTCACCGTCCTATCGAGCATCGTCGGTATCATCGCTGGCGCGGTGCAGGGGTACTACGGCGGCTGGACGGATCTCTTGATGCAGCGCTTTCTGGAAATCTGGTCGAACATTCCGACGCTTTACGTGCTGATCATTATTGCCGCCGTGCTCGTGCCCGGGTTCTGGACGCTACTGCTCGTGTTGCTGGCGTTCAACTGGACGGCGCTCGTCGGCGTGGTGCGCGCTGAATTTTTGCGTGGACGCAATTTCGAATACGTGCGCGCGGCGCGTGCGCTTGGCCTGTCGGACGCGACCATCAT
>JANNUW010000193.1:0-9318 GCA_031414095.1 Hyphomicrobium sp.
GGCCAGAACTCACCATAATCGCCGCCGCCCCGGCGTGCCCGTCCGCGCGCCATCTCGCTATCCCTTGGTCGGCACGTTGGCCGCCAGCCGCTTCAACGCCGATGACACTTCTGCTTGCTGCGAGGCTTGCTCGTCGACCCATTCGCGCACGACCTTCTGCTCGTTGCGCATCTGTGTGACGAGCTGATTGACGCCGCGCGCGAGATCGCGAACCGTATCCTCCGAGCCGCCAGCTGCGGGCTTGCCGTTGGCCAATGCCGGCCCGATGTTGGCCAGATGCGTCGACAGTTCGGCGACCGCGCGCTGCATTTCGTAAACGGCGCTCGTTAACTGCCGGTTGGCCATGTCGGTCGCAGAACTGGCGCCCGGGCTGAACTCGGTGATGGCCGACAGCCACTCTTCGAGCTCGTTGTAAAAGCGATTGTGCGCGTGGCTCGCCTGCAATTCGAGAAAGCCCAGGATCAGCGATCCCGTCAGACCCAGCAGCGAGGATGAAAACGCCGTGCCCATGCCCTTGAGCGGCTTGGCGAGGCCGTTTTTCAATTCGTCGAAGACCGCGCCTGTCTCGCCGCCGCCGCTGCCGAGCGTGGCGATCGCGCCACCGACCGATTGGATGGTTTCGAGCAGCCCCCAGAACGTGCCGAGCAGACCGAGAAAAACGAGCAGCCCAACGAGATAGCGGCCGGTATCGCGCGCTTCGTCGAGACGCGAGCCAATGCTGTCCATAATCGAGCGCATCGAGGCCGTCGAGAGCGATAGCGCCCCCGTCCGGTCGCGCAGCATCGAGGCCATGGGCTTGAGCAAAATCGGGTGATGGTTGATGGCGAGGCCGGGGTCAGAAATGCGAAAGGCATTAACCCAGCGGATTTCAGGATAAAGGCGCACCACCTGCCGGAACGCGAATATAATGCCAAAGAGAAGCGTGCCCAAAATCAGACCATTGAGCCCGGGATTCGTCATGAACGAAACGGTCAGCTGTTCATGCAGAATGGCCGCGAGAAAACCAATCAGCGACAAAAACACGAGCATGCGCAGCAGGAACACGCCGGGCGGTGTGAGCGTGCGGTGATAGGACCCCGCTGCGGTCTCGGGGGATCGTTTCTTGGTCATACATCATCTCCAAGGGCGCACGGCGAACGCGGGTCTCGCTTGCAGCGACCGCGTTCAATACCCGCGCCAAAGCCTTCCTCGGCCTGGCCGCCAGTGGCCGAGCCCATCCCCACGCAAATCAAACCTTACCCCAAGACCCTGCCACCCGAAACGGGCAACATCGTGTGCGAGGTGAGGGAACGGAGAGGGAACGTTGGGAGGGTGCCCGATTAAAGAAGTTCAACCATGAGAGATTGAAACCATGCAGCCTTGATCCTCTGCTTCGCGCACTCGATAGTGCTCAGAGATTCGGGATGGGGGCTAACGGGTGAGCAGGGGCAGGATATTGCGGCGATTGTGTCGGCCTTTGGCGCCGCGACCAAGCGCGGCGCGTCTTGAAGCGGCCTCATTAACCGGCCTGACTTCAGGCCGTTCATCGACGAAGGTTAAGCCCGGCTTGGTTCACTCCCAAACAAATAGTATTTATTTAGCTGCGGTGTAGCCGGTGGTGACCTCGTCTTTGTGGGCAGCAAAAGCGCCAAGGACTTCGTCCTTTTCGCGTTTCGGAACTTTGACGAAGTCCAATGTCCGCCCGAGTTCGGCTGCGACTTCGTCGAACTCTGCAGGAGAGATCCGAAGGTCGCGGTGGGCTTCCTCAAGCCCAAGCGGTGTCTTGCCGGGCTTGGTGGCCTCGTACTTGTAAGGCCCGCCCGACACGCTGGCCACCCACAGAGTCCGCATGAACTTGAGGCCAGGCAGCCGTCCCAAGTTCTTGGTATGCCATTCGCGCAGTTGCGGGTTCTTCGACTTCTGACCGACAATCGGGTTCTTCACAACTGCATCGCTGAAGTGATCGACCACCGCGGCGATAGCGAATATCCCGCCCAGCCGCTCGTAAAGTGTTTTCTCAGATATGGTTTGCTTCTCCTCCGCCTGAGCGGTGGGCGCGCCCACAAATCCTGCCATCGCGGCGGCGATTACGAGGGAAAGCGCGATTACAACGCTTCGTCGTTTAAAAATTTGTTCCACGGCGGGCTCCTTGCTTTCAAGGCGATGTTGGTAAACGCCGCAATCGAAGGAAAGTTCCGTGAACGTGCAAACGCGTGCGGCCACCGGCGGTGCCACGGCTGCTATGGCCGTGCCGCCGACGGGGAGTTCGTCGGGGCTGTGGGCGTCGGGCAGGTCCAGTTCATCGACGAAGGCCAAGCGGATCATGTTGGTGGCGCCCGGTGATCCCAACGGCACGCCGCAGGTGATGATGACGCCGTCGTTGCAATAATCAAGAGCACCGTCACAATAGCGCTTTGCTCACTTTGTCAGCGTGACCTTCACGCCGCCGTCGGTCTCGGGAAGCCGTTCGACCGCACTCCAGCTCCACTTGGCGCCGCCGCCGAATTCGATGGTGTTACCGATGAGCATGGCGTTGTCGAGTTCAGCGACGCCGACACTGTCCCCAGAGATCTTGATTTTCGCCTGTGGCAGGTGCAGCACGCCGGAAATGTAAATCTGCGAAGAGCCCGCGAATAAGCTCTCCTTGGACGCCGTCGCATTCGGGTCCATGACGACTGCCATATTCGCCAAGGGCCCCTCGGTAGGAGCGACAATGCGCAGATTGGAATCACCTTTGAGCGTGATGCCGACCTTGCTGCCGCTGAGATAGATGGTGGAGCCGTCAAACTTAACATCGGACGTTCCCGAGATCGCAATTATGCCGCCCTTAATATGATAGATGCCAGGCGCGGCAACCACCTTGTCGGAGGTAATCGTGATGCCGTCACAGTAGGTTCCAGGCGTAAGATAGACGACGGGGGCGGTCGAACTGAATTTCGTGTAATTGCACCCCGCAGGCACGGGAATCGAGAAATCCTGGTATGGGTCCGGTTGAAAGGGGCAGTCACGCTCCGGCTTGGGTTTCACGAAGCCCTTCGAGGAATTGGACGCCCCACCCACCGCGCAAATCCGGCGCATGACTGCGCTCACCGACTTCTCCATCTTGATTGCGTTGCCAGTCTGTGAATTGGTCCATACGATGCAGTCTGCGCCAGAAAGTATGCCATCTCCATTCATGTGTATGCCGGGATTGCCCACCGGATCGACAGCGAGCGCGCAGAGGCGGCCCTTCCCCTGTCCTGCTGCCGCCTGTGCGCTGACCGCAATGTCTGGGTCTTGAAACATATGGAAGACCGAGAAATAGCGGGGCCCCTGCTCCAGCAAAGCGATACCCAGGGTACGCGCCGTTTGATCGATGCTGATCTTGATCTCGCCTTTCGTCCCGCCATGCTCTGCGATGAAGGCTCGCGCTTTGGCGTCGGCGCTTTCGGCATCGCCCCTGGTCAGCTCGAGTGCGCCCTCAAGGGCCGCCTTGTCGGCCATGACCTGCAACTCGAGTTTACGATCGGCCCAGATAGCATAATCGATCGCCAGCCCCATGCCGCCGAAAAAGCCCATGAGCATGAGCCCAAAGACCACGTAGACGCCACCGCCCTCGCAGGGGCCAAAGCGTGTGATTGCTGTCTCAGTCCTAGATATCTGCATGTCGAAGCCCCTCGCGCGGCACAAGGTACGCAAGGGCAGCTAATATTGTCGCAACAAGCTTGGTTTCCGCGCCGGTAATTAAATGCGAATACAGAGCTTCTCCCAGCCAATAAGGTCGCTGGGGCTAAACTACAGAGTATGGCGCCCCCACCTCACTTTGCCTTCCTTGCGCTCGCTCTCGCCGCCTGCTTGATGCCGCCGACGGGGAGTTCGTCGGGGCTGTGGCCGTCGGGCAGGCCCAGTTCATCGACGAAGGCCAAGCGGATCATGTTGGTGGCGCCCGGTGATCCCAGCGGCACGCCGCAGGTGATGACGACGCCATCGCCGGCTTTGACATAGCCCTCTTCGAACGCGATGCGGCAGGCCTTGCGGACCATGTCCGACAGGTCTTCGGGGTCGCTCGTCGTGACCGTCTGGATACCCCACACGAGCGCAAGGCGCTGTGCGGTTTCAGCGACGGGCGTCAAACCGATGACAGGCAAATTCGGGCGTTCGCGTGCCACGCGCAGCGCCGTTGAGCCGGTCGCCGTGTAGCACAGGATAGCCGCCACGTTGACGGTGTTGGCGATGGCGTAAGCGGCGGCCGCGATGGCGTCGGCGCCGGTCGGCTGGGGCGCGAATTCGGTCGTGTGGATGATGGCTTCATAGCTCGGGTCGCTCTCGACCTCCATGGCGATGCGCTCCATCATCTGGATGGCCTCGACCGGATACTGTCCGACCGCCGATTCCGCCGACAGCATGACGGCATCGGCGCCGTCGAATACGGCGGTGGCGACATCCGACACTTCGGCGCGCGTCGGCATGGGCGAAGAAATCATGCTCTCGAGCATCTGCGTCGCGACGACGATCGGCTTGCCGGCACTGCGCGCCTGGCGCGTGATTTTCTTCTGTAAGCCGGGCACGCGTTCGACAGGCAGTTCGTCGCCGAGATCACCGCGCGCGACCATGAAGCCATCGCCGGCCGCAATGATGGCGTCGATGTCGTCGATGGCCGAGGGCTTTTCGATTTTGGCAAGCACGAGCGCGCGGCCGCCGATGATCGATTTGGCTTCGATGATGTCCTGCGCGCGCTGTACGAAGCTGAGCGCGACCCAGTCGGTGCCCAGTTCAAGCGCGCAGTTGAGATCGGCGCGATCCTTGGCGGTAAGCGCGCTCATCGGCAGCAGCGTGTCGGGCAGGCTGATACCTTTGCGGCTGGCGAGCGCGCCCCCGTTGATGACTTCGGCCGTGATGCGGTCGGGCTTCACCTGCGTGACGCGCATGCGCAGCTTGCCATCGTCGAGCAACAGGTTATGGCCGGGTTGAACGCCTGAGAAGATTTGCGGATGGGGGAGGAAAACGCGCGTCGCCGAGCCCGGCGTTTTCTCGTCGCGATCGAAATGAAATTCGGAGCCATCGGCGACGAACACGCGGCCGCCGTTGAATTCACCAAGGCGCAACTTTGGCCCCTGCAAATCGCACAGCACACCGATCGAGTGGCGGTTGCGGGCGGCGACCGCGCGCACGGCCGACATCAGCTCGCGCGCGCCTTCGTGCGTCGAGTGGCTCATGTTGATGCGAAAGACGTCGACGCCAGCCGCGAACAGGCGCTGGATCATTTCGGGTGAAGAGGACGCTGGCCCAAGCGTCGCCACAACCTTCACCCTGCGATTTCTTCTCATTGTGTCTTGCCGCTCCCGGGCTCAGGATCGGTGAGGCGAACGGTCCATTCCTTCGCGTCACCGGTATTCACTTCAAAAAATCCGGAGCGCTTGAGGCCGCGCTTGGAGCAGTCCTGAACACCGCGGATGACGAACGACTTATCGTCGGTACACATAAAGTTCGCGCCAGCCCATTCCCCGCCGCGATCATAATCGATGGCGTGGATATAGATGAACTGGCTCGGCACGGTCCCCTTGAGTAGCGTTTCGCACGTTTGGGAGGAGATCGTCCACCACCCTTCGGTGGCCCAGCCCTGGGGGTCCTGGTAGCCAATCGACACACCGATGCGGCTCGATGTCGAATTGCACAGCTTGACGTCGGCGAGAGCCGTGTTCGCCCATAGCGCTGTGGCGGCCAGCGAGGTGCCAGCAGCCAACGCGCTGCGGGCCACATAAATGATAGATTTGGGGCGCAGGGGCTGGCTCATGGTGACGGGGCTGAAGCTTGAGAGAATCGAGATTGGCGGCACTCTTGTCTCGGGCACGAAAGCGGCGGCATTAGGAAGGTGACTCATGCAGACCGGGTGCACGATAAACCGTTTGTGACGGCAGTCCGCCGCGGCACAGTGCGGCGCTATCTAGCTTATGCAACTCAAATGAGGACGAAGTCTCATGGACCCGAAGACAAAAACAGAGGTCGAAGCGGCGGCTTTCCGGCGCTTGCTCAGCCACTTGAACGCGCGGGCGGACGTGCAGAATATCGATATGATGAACCTCGCCGGCTTCTGCCGGAACTGCTTGTCGAAGTGGATGCAGGAGGCCGCCGCCGGGCACGGGGAGTCGCTGAGCAAAGATCAGGCCCGCGAGCTCGTTTATGGCATGCCGTATGCGCAGTGGCAGGCCAAATATCAGACGCAAGCCGCGCCGGAGGCTGTGAAAGCCTTCGAGGCGAACCGGCCTGTGCATAAGTAAGGTCCATTAAATGGCGTGATCTGAGTGGCTTGGGTGTGTGGCCCAAATACCTTGGGATGGGCGATGGGGTTTGCTTGCGGGCCGTCCGCGCGGTCATTAGCGTCTAGGTGAGTTGAGGTCTCGGCGCGTCCAGCACGCGAGCCCGCAACATTATAAAAGGGACCACGCGATGACCACGCTGCAAGGATCAGCTCAAAAGCAACTGCGCCAGCTCGTCGAGCAGATCGAGCGGCTGGAAGAAGAAAAGAAGGCACTCGCGAGCGACATCCGCGACAAATATTTGGAAGCCAAGGGTGTCGGCTTTGACGTCAAGGCGCTGCGCCAGATCGTGCGTCTGCGCAAGAAGAGTGACACCGAGCGCGAAGAAGAAGACAGCATTCTGGAAGTCTACATGCATGCACTGGGTATGCTTGGCGCGGCTCCGACCGAAGCCGACGCCGACCGCATGATGGCAGCGGAATAGCGGGCCATTCGCGCACCGTAGGTTAGGTCAAGCATAGCGCGATCCAACATTTTCCTGCGTCTATCGTATATCGTTGGGTCGCGTTCGGCTCCTAACGCCGCCAACAAAATGCGTGAGTTGGGTTGCCCTGGACCCAACCTACGCGTCCAATGCAAAAGATGGCATCTAGCAAAATTGCCATCCCCGCAAGTCGGGTCAAGCATAAGCGCGATCCAACATTGACTTGCTTTCGAGGCTCTGCGCCGTATCATCAGCACCTATCCAGTTTCATCGAATTTGCATTAGGTGGGCTGATGGCTAACGTCACCCTCAAGCAGCTCAAGTATTTCGACGCCCTATCGCGCGAGCTGCATTTCGGGCGCGCCGCCGAGTTGTGCTCGGTCACACAGCCGGCTCTCTCTATGCAGATCCACGAGCTCGAAGAAACGCTCGGCCTCATCCTCGTCGAACGCACGCGCACGGGCGTGCAGTTGACGAGCAAAGGCGCCGAGCTCGCCGAACGCTCGGTCCGTATCCTGGGCGAAGTGCGCGACTTCGTGGCCTACGCTCAGCACTCCAACCGTGTTTTGACCGGACCTCTGCGCTTTGGTGTCATACCCTCAGTGGCGCCTTACATGTTGCCGCCGTTGCTGCCGCTTATTCGCCAAGCCTACCCCGACCTTGAACTTTACGTGCGCGAAACGCAAACCGCACCGCTCACCGAAGAGCTGCTCGACGGTAAACTCGATGTGCTGCTGCTGGCGCTGCCCGTGAAGCACAACGATTTCGAAAGCTTGATGCTGTTCGAGGACCGCTTCGTGCTGGCCCTGCCGAAGGATCGCAAATTATCGGGCAAGGTTTACGCAACCAAAGAACTCGTCGAGCAGGAGCGGTTACTGCTACTCGAAGAAGGCCACTGCCTGCGTGATCAGGCGCTCTCGTATTGTCAGCTCCAGCAGGTTGATATGGTCAACACCTTTGGGGCGTCCAGTCTCTCGACCATCGTCGAAATGGTGGCCGCAGGTTTTGGCATTACGCTGCTCCCCGAGATCAGCCTCGTGGTTGAAGAGCGCGGCCGCGCCATCCGTTTGTTGCGATTTGCAGCGCCCGAGCCTTCACGCAATATCGGTCTTGTATGGAGGGCGTCCTCGCCGCGAAAGGAAGACTTCAGGGAACTGGGCCGGCTGATCACGCGGGCAGCCCTTGAAGGCCCGATTGCAAAAGCCCGGGCCGGCAGCAGCGCTGTTACCGCGAAGTCGTCTTGACCCTGCGATCAGACACGCCGCCATCGGGTTCTGGAGCCGATCGCTCGGCTTTGAGATCCATGAGTCCGACAGCCTGACCGCGGAACTCTTTCGACCATAGCAATTCGGCGATCTGCTGGCCCGGACGCAGACGCATCGGCGGCGCGGTCATGTCGCCATCGATCATGGCGAGCGTCTTGCGCACGTCTGGCGCTTGCATGACAGAGAGTGCGGCATCATCAGCCGATGGCGTTGCTGTCAGCAAGGGAGCCAGCGGGAACGGCCGGTAGACGAGTTCTTCGGGATGGTCTTCGTCGTACTCGGGCGCTGGAATGTAGTTCGCATCGAGATTGATCGACGCGGTCCCTGCCGGTGCCGCAGCAGACGGCGCACGAGGCGGCTCGAGGCTCGCAAAAACAGGGGCAGCGGACGTATTCAGGCCGTCGCCTGCGCCGGCCTTGGCGATGAGTGCGTTGAGGCCCTTGCGATCGACCTCGGTCGGAGCGGGCACGAACCGTGATGGCCGTTCCACGAGTTTGGGCTCCGCCACGAGCTTGGGCGCGGCAGGAGGTTTCGCCGCACGTGCAAGTGCTGGCGCCGCAGCCGGTGTCCGTGGCGTTGCCTTCCATTGCAATTCCTGAGGCGTTGGAACAGGTGCCGCGAGTGCCATCTTCTGTTCTGGAGCCGACGGACGCGCAGGCCGGACGGCGGGCACAGGCCTCGGTGCCACCAACGGCGGCAGCGTTGAACTGCTGGCATCGGCGACCAGTACATTGGGCTTGTCGCCGTTGCGAAGGGCATAATAGGCGGCAACTTGTATGGCCGTGTCGCCGCCACGCGCTTTCGCAGCGCGTACGTCCGACAAACTCAGCGAGCCGCCTTCGGCTGGCCGGTGCTGGCTGTGCCCTGAGGGAAACAAGAGCGCGAGTTCGTTGCGCGGCATGTTGGGCCAATGGCGAACGCGGCTGGTGTCGACATGCACAAAAGGGATCGCCGACGTCGGGTAATAGCCGACGCCACCGCGTTCGCGGATCATGGCCGAGTAACGCAACTGCCGGGCCGGAATGTCGGGAAATGCAATGTCGATCGCCGTGCCGGTAATGTGCTGGCTCTTGCTGGCCTGCCCACCGCGCGTTTTGCGGAGCATTTCGTTGGTGCCAGACGAGCGGTGGCCGCAGATCACGTGCACGGCCTCCTTGGAGCCCAGCTCTTCGTGCATTTCCCAAATGATGTCGATGGTGTTGGGGTCGATACCGATCGACTTGTTTTGGCGCCAGTCGCGCATCAGCCAGTCGATCTGCTTCATGGCTTCGGGAATGAACTTTCCGTCGCGCTTGTAGGTGACGGTCAGCGTTTCCTTGGTGTGAATATGATAAAATGAGATCGTGCGCGTGCG
>JANNUW010000194.1:0-2424 GCA_031414095.1 Hyphomicrobium sp.
CACCGAAAATCGCACACCCGGAATCTTGAGGCAAGCAGATGATTGAAATAAACTGAGCAAGATTATGAACTTAGAAGCCTGCGGCATGTCGCAGATACACACGGAAACACCCACTGCCACCCTTCACACGGGTGGGGTCGCAGGTTCAATCCCTGCACCGCCCACCATAACTGCCAAGTGCGGCACGAACAAATTCTCGAACGCCTGTTCGCGCTCAATCAGGAGCGAGCGGCGAAGCAACCGAGCGATGCGCCGTAGGTTGGGTCAAGCACTTCGCGCGACCCAACATCGGGGGTACAATCACAATTATTACTTTGAGCCACGTCAAACAGCCCGGATCCGCATGGGGCGGGTCTGGGCTCAGTCGTTGGCGGCAATGCCGCAAACGATAGTGTCATACTGGCGCGCCAAAGTTTTGACTCTTCGATCAGTAGATGGCGCGCCAATATTATTTTTCTTTGCGCGCGGCGACACGCGTTCCGCGAGCCGGCCGTCGTGCCCCGCACGCGAAGCATGATGCGCGCCGCCAGTTGAGCGATGGGTCAGAACTATTGACCGCCGGTATCACTTGATCTCGAGCGCATAACCCGCACCGCGCACGGTGCGCAACGGGTCGACTTCGTTGCCACGCACCAGCGCCTTGCGCAAACGCCCGATGTGGACGTCGATCGTGCGCTCATCAATCTCAATTGCCGAGCCCCAGACAAGGTCGATGATCTGGGCGCGCGACAACACCCGGCCAGTTCGCTCAAGAAGAACTTCCAGCAGCCGATACTCAGTGGGGCCCAGATCAATTTCACGCGACGCCCGCGTGACGCGGTGCCCGGCGCGGTCCATGGCGATGTCGCCGGCCTCGAGCACATCGCTGACGCGCTCGGGCGCGGTTCGCCGCAGCAGTGCCTTAACGCGCGCCATCAGTTCGGGAATTGAAAACGGCTTCACGACGAAGTCATCGGCGCCAGTCGACAGACCGCGAACCCGGTCGGATTCTTCGCCACGCGCAGTCAACATCAAGATCGGTAACGGCATGCCTTTGCTTCCGCGGCGCAACTGCGCGCACAGTTCGATGCCCGACATCTCCGGCAACATCCAATCGAGAATGATTAAATCGAACTGGCTTTCCGCCAACAGCAGCTTGCCATCTTCAGCGCTTGTTGCCGCCGCCACATCATAACCTTCGACCTTCAAGTTGTAGGTCAGGAGCGTCACCAGCGCCGCGTCGTCCTCAATGACGAGAATGCGCGCCGCCATCGTCAGCGCCCTCCCGGCGTATAGAGATCGGGCAGTACGGAACTCGTGTCGTCAGCCTTGGGCCGGTCTTCGTCGATGGTCTTGCCGGTGACGAGAAAGTGGATGTTCTCCGCCATATTGGTGGTGTGATCACCGATGCGCTCGATATTCTTTGCGGCAAACAGCAGATGCGTGCACAGGCCGATGTTGCGCGGATCTTCCATCATGTATGTCAGCAACTCGCGGAACACCGAGTTATAGAGCGTATCCAATCCGATGTCGGCACGCCAGACGGTGATGGCCTTGGCATCGTCGCGGGCGATGAAGGCGTCGAGTACATCCTTAAGCTGGCGCTGAGCAAGTTCCGTCATGTGCCGCAAGCCGTTGATCAGCGTGCGCGGATGACTTTCGCTTGCGACGGCCAGTGCGCGTTTGGCGATATTCTTGGCGAGGTCGCCCGCCCGCTCCAGGTCGCCGGCGATTTTCAGCACCGTCATGATGTGGCGCAGATCGTTGGCCATGGGCTGGCGCTTGGCAATCATGAGGATGGCGCGTTCCTGCAGGCGCCGCTCAAGGTCGTCGATCTTGTAATCGCTGGCGGCAGCGGCCTCGGCCAGTTTGGGTTCGCGCTTTTCGAGAGACGCGAACGCGTCCGCGAGCAGCTTTTCAGCCAAGCCGCCCATCTCGACCGTCATGCGATCGAGCTCTGAAAATTCGTTGTCGTAAGAGCTGACGATATGCTGGTTCATGTCTAATCCTTCAGCCGAAGCGGCCGGTGATGTAGTCTTGGGTGCGCTTGTCGGAGGGGTTGGAGAACATATCGGTGGTCGAACCCACTTCGACAAGCGATCCGAGATGAAAAAATGCCGTGCGTTGAGAGACGCGCGCCGCCTGCTGCATGGAGTGCGTCACGATCACGATGGTGAAGCTTTCGCGCAGCTCTTCTATCAACTCTTCGATGCGGGCCGTTGCAATCGGATCGAGCGCCGAACAGGGCTCGTCCATCAGAATGATTTCGGGGTCAATGGCAATGGCACGCGCGATACACAGGCGCTGCTGCTGACCGCCCGAAAGGCCGGTCCCTGAGTCGTTCAGGCGGTCCTTGACCTCTTCCCACAGGCTGGCACGCTTGAGACACGTCTCGACGATGCCGTCGAGTTCGCTCTTGTTGGCGGCAAGGGCATGAATGCGCGG
>JANNUW010000195.1:0-2331 GCA_031414095.1 Hyphomicrobium sp.
GCGCTGCCCGTCAGGCTTTCGTCGCTGAGCGTTGTCCGCATGGCGTCGGTCACGACTGCGGTGTGAACACTTGACAGTTTCGTGAGTTCGCCGTCGCAGGGGGGCTGATGACTTATGGCGGGAGCCGTACAGAATTGGCCCATTTGGCCGGCGTCTACACCGGTCGGATTCTGAAGGGTGCGACGCCGGCTGATCTACCGGTCCAGCAGACTATGAAAGCCGAACTGGTGGTCAACCTGAAAACCGCCGCCGCCCTAGGCCTCACCATCCCGCCCTCCATCCTGATCCGTGCCGACGAGGTGATCGAATGATCGATCGGCGGACCTTTGTCGGGGCGGCGGCTGCGGCATGGACTTGGTCGATCACCGTGCGTGCCCAATCAAAACGCTTACCGATCGTTGCCTTCATTGGCTTATCGTCGGAAGAGGGTGACCGGCCGTTTCTCGATGCGCTTCGACAGGGCCTGCGCGACGCCGGACTAACTGAAGGAAGGAATATCCGCGTCGAAAGCCGCCATGCCAGTGGTGATTTCAGCCAAGCCGACGCAATCATCATGGAGATGGTGGCGTTGCAAGCCGATGTGCTAATAGCACCGGGTCAGGCTGCGGCGCGGGCCGCCCGGCGCGTGACCAGCATTCCGATTGTCGCCGTGCAGTTGCCGCCCGTTCAGTCCGATCCGGAATTGTACCATAGCCTCGCCCGACCGGGCGGCACGGTGACAGGATTTTCATCGATGGGCGAAGGGCTTGCTGCCAAGCGCATCGAGCTGCTGAAAGAGCTACTGCCAGGCCTCAAGGTTCTTGGCATTTTGCACAATGGCACCGATCCGACTTTCAGCAAGTGGGGTGCCGCAACGGAACGCGACGCCCGTGCACAGGGACTTGCGGTCTCCCGGCGCGTGATCAGTTCGACATCGGCGCAAGAGCTGACGCATCAGTTTGCAGCACTCCAAGCGGATGGCGCGACGGCCTTGATCGTGATCCGTGATTTCCTGACAACGACGATCCGAAACGAGATCGTCCAGGCAGCAGCTACCGCTCGCATTGCAGTCGTCGCCGAGCACCGCGACTTTGCCGATGTCGGCGCGCTACTGAGTTATGGACCGGACATACTGGATCTTTTCCGCCGCGCTGGCGGCTATGTTGACAAAATCCTGAAGGGGGAGAAACCGGGCGATCTGCCGATCCAGCTTCCGACCAAGTTCGAGCTTGTCGTTAACGGCCGGACCGCCGCCACCCTTGGCCTCATAATCCCACCCGCCATCCTGATCCGCGCCGACGAGGTGATCGAATGACATCGGCCGATAGTGTCACGCTGCGGTTTCGGCGAGCACTTTTCGATCTGGTGGTGCAATCGAAAGGCCGACTTTTCCGCAAGTACGCGGCGCTGTTGGTCGCGCTTGTGGGCAGCGCCTTGATCGTGAGTGCCGCCACGGAGGGTTTCTACTCCTACTTCGATCATCGTGACGCACTCGTTGCGGTTCAGCGCGAGAAAGCGATCGGTGCTGCAACGGTGATCGAGCAGTTCGTGCGCGAGATCGAGGGCCAGGTCGGCTGGACCACACACGCGAGTTTCGGTGCTGGCCAGAGCGGTGCAGATCAACGGCGGTTCGATTTCCTGCGCTTGCTGCGCCAGGCGCCAGCCATCACGGAAGTCGCATACCTCGATGCGCAAGGGCGTGAGCAGCTCAAGGTCTCGCGGCTGGCGATGGATGTGTCCGGCAGCGGCCTCGATCGCTCCAGCGAAAGCTACTTCCAGGAGGCAAAGCAGAGCCGCCGACACGTAAGCCCGGTCTACTTCCGGAAGGAGTCGGAGCCCTATCTGTCGCTCGCAGTCTCCGGCGCAGGGCGCAATTCCGGCGTCACGGTTGCCGAGGTCAATCTCAAGTTCATCTGGGACGTGGTCTCGCGGCTGAAGGTCGGTAAGGCCGGCACCGCCTATGTGATCGATGGTGGCGGCTTGCTGATCGCCCATCCAGACATCGGTCTCGTGCTGCGCAAAACCGACCTTTCAAGGCTCGAACAAGTAATTGCCGCGCGCGCACTGCCGTTGACGTCCGGCACTGGCACGGCCTTGCCGTCGATCGTCCGCGATCCCTTGGGGCGCGAGGTGCTGAGCGCCTTCGCGCCTGTGGCGCCGCTCGGTTGGACGGTATTTGTCGAACTACCAGTGTCGGAAGCCTTCGAGCCGCTCTATGCGTCCCTCGTGCGCAGCGGCCTCGTACTTCTTTCAGGTCTAGTCATTGCGGCTCTCGTCGGGTTATGGCTGGCCCAGCGGATGGTCGTGCCGATCCGCGCGCTGGCCGACGGCGCCGCAAGGATTGGCGCCGGT
>JANNUW010000196.1:0-8770 GCA_031414095.1 Hyphomicrobium sp.
CGCCCCTTGTTATTGGAGGCGCCGCGGAGCTTGGCTTTCTTGATCAGGCCTTCATACTGGTGCGCGAGCAGGTGGCTTTGAATTTGCGCCACGGTGTCCATGGTCACACTAACAGCGATCAAGAGCGACGTGCCGCCGAAGTAGAATGGCACAGCGGCATAAGAGATCAGGAATTCGGGCAGCACGCACACGACGGCCAAGTAAATGGCGCCAACGACGGTGATGCGCGTCAACACGTAGTCGAGATACTCGGCCGTCTTGTCGCCGGGACGGATGCCCGGGATAAAACCACCGTGCTTGCGCAGATTGTCGGCGGTGTCCTTCGGATTGAAGACGACGGCGGTGTAAAAGAAGGCAAAAAACATGATCAGCAGCACATAGGCGAGCATGTGCAAGGGCTGGCCCTGGCCGAGCGAGGCGACGATCGTGTTGAGCCACACCGGCCCGCTGCCGCTGGACGCGTAAAACTGCGCGGCCGTAACCGGCAACAGCAACAGCGACGAGGCAAAGATCGGCGGAATGACGCCCGACGAATTGAGCTTCAAGGGCAAGTGCGATGACTCACCTTGCGACATGCGGCTGCCCATTTGGCGTTTTGGATACTGGATCAACAGCCGCCGCTGTGCGCGCTCGATGAACACGATCGCCGCCACCACAACGAGCATCAACAAGAGCAGGGCAAACAGCAGGAACACCGACAGGGCACCCGTGCGGGTCATTTCAAATAGCCCAACGAGAGCCGAGGGCAGTCCGGCCACGATGCCAGCGAAAATAATGAGCGAGATGCCGTTGCCGACACCGCGCTGCGTGATCTGTTCGCCGAGCCACATCAGGAACATGGTGCCGCCGACCAGCGTGACGACCGTCGAGGCGCGGAAGAACCAGCCTGGATCAGACACGACCGAGGAGGCCGCAGACTGCGAGCCTTCCAGACCAATCGCAATGCCGTAGGCCTGGAACGTCGCGAGGACGACCGTCAGATAGCGGGTGTACTGGTTGATTTGCTTGCGGCCAGCTTCGCCCTCTTTTTTAAGGGCTTCGAGCGAGGGCACGACCGACGTCATCAACTGCAAGATGATCGACGCCGAAATGTAGGGCATGATGTTGAGCGCGAAGATCGCCATGCGCTCGATGGCGCCACCGGCAAACGTGTTGAACAAGCCGAGCAATCCGCCGGCCTGATTCTTAAAGGCCGCCGCGAATGCCGCCGAATTGATCCCGGGCAACGGAATGTAGGTGCCCAGGCGATAAATCAACAACGCGCCAAGCGTGAACCAGATACGCTTCTTCAACTCTTCAGCCTTGGCGAACGCGCCAAAGTTGACGTTGGAAGCAAGTTGTTCGGCGGCCGATACCATATTTCGTGTCTCCGGGCGTGCAGGCGTTCACGGCACGCTTCGATTAAACCTGCGAACTTTGCCCGCCGCCTGTTCGACAGCCAATCCTTAGGCTGCCGCCGCGTCCTTGGCAGGCGACTTCTTCCCGCCCGAGCCAGCGGCCTTAGCAGCCTTCTTGGCCGCCGTTTTCTTGGCTTTGGCGACGTCCGCGTCGAGAATCTTCTTGACGATGAGCTTGATGGAGCCGCCGGCCTTCTCAATCGCGGCCTTGGCTGACGCCGAGGCATGATTGACGGTCAAAGCCAGCTTGGTTTTGAGCTCGCCATGGCCGAGAACGCGCAAGCCATCCTTCGGGCGGCGCAGAATGCCAGCCGCGATGAGAGCCGCAACGTCAACCGTCTGACCGGCCTTCAGTTTGCCCTCGTCGACAGCCTTCTGCAAAGCACCCGTGTTGATTTCGTTGTAGTGTTCCGGACGCCACTTGTTGAAGCCGCGCTTTGGCAAACGGCGATGGAGCGGCATCTGGCCGCCTTCGAAGCCACCGATGGCCACGCCCGAGCGCGCCGTCTGGCCTTTACCGCCGCGGCCGCCCTGCTTACCCATGCCCGAGCCGATACCGCGGCCGATACGAACGCGCAAAGTGCGGGCGCCGGGGTTGTCTTTAAGTTCGTTGAGCCGCATGGACCCGTTCTCCTTGGCGCGCCGCCGCTACAGACTGGCGCAGTGAAACGTCTTCGATATGGCAATCAGCCGTGTTCGTTCAAGTGAGCTTCGTTGAAGCCCGCTGCACTCAAGCCTTGTCGTCGACGACGCGCACCAGATGAGCGATGCGGTTGATCATACCGCGCACGGCGGGCGTGTCTTCGAGCGTGCGCTGGCGATGCAGCTTGTTGAGACCGAGACCTTTGAGGGTCTCAGTCTGGATCTGCGGGCGGCGGTTTGCGCTCGCATACTGCTCCACCGTTACCGTCTTTTTGGCAGCCATATCACTTTACCTTTGCAATCCTAGTTCGCGTGCAGCCCTCGGGGGGCGCCCGCGTCAAGCGTCAGAGCCGGCCTCGGCGCCCGTGCCCGAACCGTCACGGCGGCGCGCGACGATGTCGGCCACCTTCTTGTTGCGGCGCGCAGCGACCAAGCGTGGGCTCTCTTGAACCTTCAGCGCATCAAACGTTGCACGCACCACGTTGTAGGCGTTCTTCGAACCGAGCGACTTGGCGACCACATCGTGGACACCGAGCATTTCGAACACGGCGCGCATCGAGCCGCCGGCGATGATGCCGGTGCCGGGAGGTGCCGAGCGCAGCACGACTTTGCCGGCGCCATGGCGGCCTTCGCTGTCGTGATGAAGGGTGCGGGCATCGCGCAGCGGCACGCGCAGAAGATTGCGGCGCGCGGCTTCTGTCGCCTTGCGAATGGCTTCTGGAACTTCGCGCGCCTTACCGTGACCAAAGCCTACGCGGCCCTTCAGATCACCGACGATGACGAGAGCTGCAAAGCCGAAGCGCTTGCCGCCCTTCACAACTTTGGCGACGCGGTTGATATGGACGAGCTTGTCGGAGAACTCGCTCTCGACTTTATCGCGCTCGCGATCGCGTCCGCGCTCTCTTTGGGGTGTGCGTGCCACGGTCTAAAACCCTTCTCTCATTAGAACTTAAGGCCGCCTTCGCGAGCCGCATCGGCAAGCGCTTTGACACGCCCATGAAATATGAAACCGCCACGATCGAACACAACATCCTTGATGCCGGCTTTGACAGCGCGCTCGGCGACGAGCTTGCCGACAGCAGCGGCGGCCGTTTTATCGGCTCCAGTCTTCAAAGATGTACGCATGTCTTTCTCAAGCGACGATGCAGCGGCCACCGTCTTACCGGCCGTATCATCGATCACTTGCGCATAGATGTGCTGACCCGAACGGTGCACCGACAGGCGCATACGGCTTTCGGAACGGCCCTTCAGCGAACGGCGCACACGCGCGCGGCGCTTCTGAAATAATTTGTTGTGCGTGCTCATGGCTCGATCCTTACTTCTTCTTGCCTTCCTTGCGGAAGATATATTCGCCCTGATAGCGCACGCCCTTACCCTGATAGGGCTCTGGCTTGCGCGAGGCGCGAATGACGGCGGCCATCTGGCCAACGGCCTGACGATCGGTGCCTGTCACCGTGACGATTTCCTGCTTGGCGCCGCCAACCTTGACCTCGACTCCCGCTGGTACTTGCAGGACGACGTCATGGCTATAGCCGACGCTCAGGGTCAACTGATCCTTGGTCTTCATAGAGGCCTTGAAGCCGACGCCGTGAATTTCGAGGATCTGCGAATAGCCGTCGGTGACGCCCTTGATCAGGTTGGCGATCATGGTGCGCGACATGCCCCACATGGCGCGCGCCTGCTTGGTGTCGTCGCGCGTCGTGACTTCGATGCCCTCGGCGGTCTTTTCAATCTTCAGGCTATCAGGCGCCGTGAACGACAGCTCGCCCTTGGGACCCTTAACCTTGACCGTGTTGCCCGAAACGTCGGCCGTGACGGCTGCCGGCACGGGAACAGGCTTCTTTCCAATTCTTGACATGGCGTTTGCCCTGTGAGGCCCGGCGGTAAGCCGCGGGGGCCCTCTCCTTTAGAAGTCGATTAGAATACGTTGCAGATAATTTCGCCGCCGACGTTCTCTTCTTTGGCGCGCACATCCGACATCACGCCCTTGGGCGTCGACAGGATCGAAACGCCAAGACCGTTAGCCACGCTCTTGATATCTTTGACCGGCGAGTAGACCCGGCGGCCGGGCTTGGACACGCGCGTGATTTCCTTGATGGCCGGCTGGCCATTGAAGTACTTGAGCTCGATCTCGAATTCGGGCACCGCGCCCTTTTGCTCAACGCGGGCGTAGCCGCGAATGAAGCCTTCTTCGGTCAGCGCATCAAGGACACTGGCGCGCAGCTTGGAAGCTGGCGTCGAGACCTTCGGGCGGCGGCGCATCTGCGCGTTGCGGATGCGGGTGAGCATATCGCCCAAGGGATCGTTCATTGCCATTTTCTTTGTCCCTTACCAGCTCGACTTGACCATGCCGGGCACGAGGCCCTGGCTCGACAGCTCACGCAGCTGGTTGCGGCAAAGCTTGAGCTTGCGATAGTAACCGCGTGCGCGGCCCGTGATTTCGCAACGGTTGCGGATGCGAACTTTCGAGCCGTTACGCGGCATTTCCGAAAGCTTGAGCCGCGCTGCGAAACGCTCTTCAGCCGGGCGCTTTTCATCGTTGGCCAGATCCTTCAAGCGCTTGCGCTTGGCGGCATACTGATCAACGAGTTTGCGGCGGTGGTTGTTCTTTTCGACGGAACTGGTCTTTGCCATGTCTTATCTCCAAAGGCCTTTCGGTAACTTCGATTAAAGTGCCGAGGTCCTCTAGCTGCGGAAGGGGAAGTTGAAGCCACGAAGTAATTCGCGCGCCTCGTCATCGTTGACGGCCGACGTGCATACGATCACGTCCATGCCGAGAATTTCATCGACCTTGTCGTAGTCGATTTCGGGGAACACGATGTGCTCTTTGAGGCCGCAGGCGTAGTTGCCACGGCCGTCGAAGCTCTTCGGGTTTAGACCGCGGAAGTCCTTCACCCGCGGCAGCGCGATGGTGACGAACCGGTCGAGGAATTCATACATGCGATCGCCGCGCAGCGTCACCTTGGTGCCGAGCGTCATGCCTTCGCGAACCTTGAACGACGCAATCGACTTGGTCGAACGTGTCATGATCGGCTTCTGGCCGGCGATGAGCGCCAAATCGGCGGCGGCGTTGTCGACCTTCTTGCGGTCAGCGGTCGCTTCACCAACGCCCATGTTCAGAACGATCTTCTGAAGGCGCGGGATCTGCATGTGGTTCTTGTAGCCGAACTTCTTGGCCAGCGCTTCGCGCACTACGGTCTCGTAGTGCGCCTTCATACGCGGCTTGTAGCCGGCCGGACGCGGCTTGACTTCGCGCGGACCCGAGGGCGCTGCGGTCTTAGCCTTTTTGTCCTTGGCAATCTTGCCGCCGCCCATGGGGCCTTGCCCTTGCGGCTTGGCGCCGGACTTGTCGGCGGGCTTTCCGCCCTTTGCTGACTTATTGTCGGCCATAGCTTAGTTCTTCTCCGGAATGATTTCGCCAGATCGCTTGGCGATACGAACCTTTTTGCCGTCCTCCAGAACTTTGAAACCGACACGCGTCGGCTTGCCGTCCTTGGGATCTTCGAGAGCAATGTTGGACAGGTGAATGGCGGCTTCCTTGGAAATGATGCCGCCTTCGAGCTTGGCTGTCTGACGCTGATGTTTGCGCACCATGTTGACGCCGCGCACGACCGCACGATTTTCCTTGGGGCGCACTTCGATCACTTCACCGTGCTTGCCACTGTCGCGGCCGGTCAGCACAATGACGTGGTCGCCCTTCTTGATTTTGAGCGAGGCCATTACAGCACCTCCGGCGCAAGGCTGACGATTTTCATGTGGTTCTTGGCTCTGAGTTCGCGCGTCACGGGTCCGAAAATACGCGTGCCGACGGGATCGCCCTGGGCGTTGATCAGAACCGCGGCATTGCGGTCGAAGCGGATCAGCGAGCCATCCGGGCGGCGAATGCCCTTGGCGGTGCGCACGATCACGGCCTTCATAACCTGGCCCTTCTTGACTCGGCCCTTGGGGATGGCCTCTTTCACCGACACAACGATCGTATCACCGACGGTCGCATACCGGCGCTTCGATCCGCCCAGCACTTTGATGCACTGAACCCGGCGCGCGCCTGAATTGTCGGCGACGTCGAGATTTGTCTCCATCTGGATCATCGCGGCAGTCCTTATCCTGTTTGTGGGTCCGCTCGCGCGGCCACATCGTCTTCAAGTCACACACCGGTCACTGTGTCGTTGCCGGCCTTAACAGGCCGCCAACGCCCAGTCTCAAGTGCGCGGTAAAACAACCCAACGCTTGTTCTTCGAGATCGGCGGGCTCTCCTGGATGGAGACCATCTCGCCGATCTTAAATATGTTGCCTTCGTCGTGCGCGTGGTACTTCTTCGTACGGCGTACGGTCTTCTTCAAAAGCGGATGGGTGTAGCGGCGCTCCACCTGAACCACGATCGTCTTGTCGTTCTTGTCGGATACGACCGTACCTTGCAGCACGCGCTTCGGCATTTCGTTCTCTCCTCAATCGCCCTAAACGGCGGCGCCTTTTTTGGCACCCGAGTTGGGCGTTCCGGTCTGCTTTGACCGGGCAATTGTCTTGACCCGCGCGATGTCACGCCGGACCTGGCGCACACGCGATGTGTTTTCGAGCTGACCCGACGCCCGCTGAAAGCGCAGGTTGAACTGCTCCTTCTTGAGCTTCGCCAGCTGGTCGTCCAGCTGATCAAGCGTCATTCCCTTGAACTCCGCTGTTGTCATTCGTCAGTCCTCACTTATCGTCTTAGCGTTTTGATCGGCTTGGGCGTTGTGCCGGCCGCCGATTTCACTCAACCAATGCGAGTCACTACGCGTGTTTTAATCGGCAGCTTGGCAGCACCCAGCATCAACGCCTCTTTGGCGATCTGCGGATTGACACCACCCACCTCGAAAATGATGCGGCCGGGCTTGACGCGCGCCACCCACAATTCGATGCCACCCTTGCCAGAGCCCATGCGGACTTCGGCCGGCTTTTTCGTTACCGGAACGTCCGGATAGATCCGCAGCCAGATGCGTCCCTGGCGCTTAGTGTGACGCGCGATCGCCCGGCGTGCCGCTTCGATCTGGCGTGCCGTGATGCGCTCGGGCTCAACAGCCTTCAAACCGACCTCGCCGAAATTCAGCGTGGTGCCACCCTTGGCATTGCCATGGATGCGGCCCTTAAACTGCTTGCGGAATTTTGTGCGTTTTGGTTGCAGCATTGTCTTATATCAACCCCTCAAGCCTTCTCGGCCGCTTCACCGCCACGCCCGCGGTCATTGCGGCCGCCACGGCGGTTGCCGCGATCTGGACGATCGTCATTGTCACGGCGCGGCGGACGGCCGCCGCCGGGCGTGTCCGAACCTTCGAGCGACGTGCGCTCGGAGGCCCTCGGATCATGCTCCATGCTATCGCCCTTGTAGATCCAGACCTTGATGCCGATGACGCCATAGGCGGTCTTGGCAAGGCCGTATCCGAAGTCGATGTCGGCGCGCAGCGTATGCAGCGGCACGCGGCCTTCGCGGTACCATTCGGTACGTGCAATTTCAGCGCCGCCCAAACGGCCGGCGACGTTAATACGGATGCCGACAGCACCACCGCGCAACGCCGACTGAACAGCGCGCTTCATGGCGCGGCGGAAGGCAACGCGCTTTTCGAGCTGCTGGGCGATGTTTTCAGCGACCAGCGTCGAGTCTAGATCGGGCTTGCGAATTTCGAGAATGTTCAGATGAACTTCCGATGTCGTCAGCCGCGCGAGTTCGCCGCGCAGCTTCTCAATGTCGGCGCCCTTTTTGCCAATCAGCACGCCGGGACGGGCCGAGTGAACAGTGACGCGGCACTTCTTGTGCGGGCGCTCGACGACAACCTTCGAAACGCCGGCCGTGCGCTGATGCTGCATGACGTGGTCACGGATGGCGAGGTCTTCGTGCAGCAGCTTGCCGTATTCCTGACGCGCGGCGAACCAGCGGCTGTTCCAGGTGCGATTGATGCCGAGCCGCAGACTGATCGGATTGACTTTATGACCCATTAGACAGCTTCCTTCTTGGCGCTTGCCGCCTTCGCAGGCTTCGCCTTGGGCGCGGATTTGGCGCCGGCCTTGGTCTTGGGCTCTTTTACGACCGGTTCGGTTTCGCGCACGACGACAGTTATTTCCGAGAATGGCTTGAAGATTGCCGAGCCACGGCCACGGCCGCGCGCTGCAAAGCGCTTCATGACAATATTCTTGCCAACCCATGCCTCCTGCACGACGAGTTGGTTGACGTCGAGATTATGATTATTCTCGGCGTTGGCGATGGCGCTCATTACGCACTTGCGTACGTCGATGGCGATGCGCTTGCGCGAGAACTCAAGATCGTTCAACGCCTGATCAACCCTTTTGCCACGGATCATCATGGCAATTAAGTTCAGCTTCTGGGGCGAGATCCGCAGATTGCGGGCGATCGCCTGAGCTTCTTTGTCGGGAGCTTCCCGTTTATCGGGAAGGCTTCTCTCGCGATGCAGCTTGCCCATTACTTCCTCACCGCTTTCTTATCGCCGCCGTGCCCGGGGAACGACCGCGTCGGCGAAAACTCGCCGAGCTTGTGACCAATCATGTCTTCCGTAACGTTGACGGGAACATGCTTATGCCCGTTGTGCACGCCAAACGTCAGGCCAACGAACTGAGGCAGAATGGTTGTTCTGCGGCTCCAGGTCTTGATGATCTCGTTGCGGCCCGACGCGCGCACTTTCTCCGCCTTCTTCAAGATGAAGCCGTCGACGAACGGGCCTTTCCAAACTGAGCGTGTCAAGGGT
>JANNUW010000197.1:0-3595 GCA_031414095.1 Hyphomicrobium sp.
GCGTCAGGAACGAGGTTGCCGCCGCCGTCTGTCCGCCCGGCAATTCACTAGCGCCGCCGGAATAGCGCCACGGAATGAAGGCCATCAGCGCCACGAACCAGTCGTCGGTTTGCGGGCTTAGAAACTGTCGCGCGACATGCACCCCCACGATTGCAGCCAGCAACGCCGTGACGGCGGCAGGGACATTGAATACCGGCTCGCGTGCGTTCACGTAAATTTTCCTCTTAACAAAGCAGCCGCTCTGGCATGGCACAAATGATGCTCTGGGACGAGCTGCGGTACAACTTCCGATCTCGTCGTTTGGTTTTGGGCGCCCAATGCCGCCAACGGCCACGGGGAGATCGGCAAGTCTGTACCGTATTGGAACAGGCCGCATGGCCGTGGCACGAGACATGAACTCGAAGCGCGATCATCCGGCCACGCGGCACAGGGCACGCGAGCGACACGGGCAAGTCATAATCAATGAAACATAAAAACAGCCAATCCCTGTTCGCTTATTGGAACGCGGTGCGCGGGTGCCGGATCGCACCCAAAAGATTCGATATCGAACCGGGCCGCCTCGGACTTGTTTTGCCCGACACTTTTATTCTCGAACGGAGCGGGCAAGGAAATGCGCTGGTATACCGGCTAGCCGGCACCCGCCTGTGCAACACCTTTTGCCAAGATTTGCGTGGGCGTGATTTCCTCGACGGCATGCTTGGCCCTGACCGCCAAAAGCTTGAACAGCACGTGCAAAGCGTCATCGCCCAAGGCGCCGTGTGCGTGCATCAAATCGAGGTCGGAAATTCAAGCGGACAAACCGGGCTACTCGAAGTTCTGCTGTTGCCACTCGTGCATACGCGCGACACCATCGACCGCTTCCTGGGTTGTATCGTCTGGCTGAGCGAGCCTGTTGATCTTGGGCCCGATAAAAATATCGCTAAGCGGCTGGCCGGGAGCGCATTAGTCTGGCCCGATGGCCCGGCCATGCCAACGCCGGCTGTCGAGGAATCTTCGAGCCAGGCTCAACCCCGCCATATGGACCCAGACCGGCAAAGCCCGTTTCTGCCCCACATCCGTAATGCCCGCATCGTGCGCCAGGATCGCCGCCAGTTCAGGGTTTACGATGGCGGACTATCAAAGCCGCTGAGCGAAGACACCCACTGAGGCTTTGAAAGCGAGCTATCCGCGCTCGATCAATTTTGTCCCAAATTGAAAGGCAAATTTAGGCTCCATTAATGTCCGCCCGCCATACTGCTCGCTAGGCTGTTGAGGCGCCGGGCGGACGATGTCCCGGCCTTGACCGCTTAAGCTTTGAGAAAGCTTAATCTAATTTGGGCGGACCCGATGTCGAGTGGATACCAGCTTCCGTCGGTGCAAGCGCAAGCGGCGGCCCGCATCAGCGCCGACCGGCGTACCGACAAACGCGTGCCCCTGGTGCTGCTTGGGCGCTTCATGCGCGCCTCGCGCCATGAATACCCTTGCAAACTTATGGACGTGTCGATCAGCGGCGGATCGATGATCTCTCCGGTCGTCGTCGATGTTGGCGAACACATCGTGGCCTATTTCGACCACATCGGCGGCATCGAAGGCGATGTAACACGGGTGTTCGACGGCGGCTTTGCCATCACCATGACCGTCACGCAGCATAAGCGTGAGAAGATCGCCGCACAGCTGACTTGGCTCATAAATAAGCACGAATTGCAGGCTGTTCCCGACCGTCGCCACGACCGCATCCGTACGGCAAACGAGAAGTCGACGCTAAAGCTCGGCGAGGGCATTAGCGTCGAATGTGGCGTCATCGATATTTCTTTGTCGGGTGCCTCTATTGCGACATCCGCCCGCCCCGCCATCGGCAGCGAAGTCGTGTTCGGCAGACTCCGCTGCCGCGTCATGCGCCACCACGACCAAGGAATAGCTGTGGCCTTCGTCGATATCCAGGAACCGGAAGCCATCCGAAAGTATTTTGGATGAGAGGTTCAATGATTTCAAGACAGGCTGGGGATAGGTCTCCCGTCATCCCAAAATAGCTCAAATTGTCTTCAAATGATCTCAGCGCGCTTCAAGAGACTTCCAGGATTATGCGTTAGTCTGAGTTCTTGTGTATGGGGTAATGTGTGATGCGCGCGTTGTTCGTTCGAGTATGGGTTGTCGCCTGCGCCAGCGCGCTGCTGGCGGGTCAGGCGAATGCGGGTGAGCCGACAGCGGTCAACGCTGCGGGCTTTTACACGGCGTTCATGCGCATGTATGGACCGTCTCAGCCGCCATATGGCTTCGTGCGCTATTGCGAAGCCAGCCCAGAGGCTTGCAACTCCAGCGGCACGGCCGAGCAGCGCTTGCAGCCGACGCCGCTGTCGTTGAGCGAACTCGACGATATCAACCGCAACGTCAACGCCCGGATCGCGCCGGCAACGGATGCTGAGATTTACGGCGTCAGCGAATATTGGACGGTGCCGACACGGCGTGGCGACTGTGAAGACTACGCGCTCTTGAAACAAAAATTGCTCATCAGCCATGGCTGGCCATCCAGCGCCCTGTTACTCACCGTCGTGCGCGATGAAAAAGGCGAAGGCCACGCGGTATTGACGGCGCGCACCAGCCAGGGCGATTACATTCTCGACAATAAAGTGGACGATGTGCGCCTTTGGAACCGGTCGGGGTATCAGTTCGTGATGCGCCAATCGTATATCGACCCCAAGGTCTGGGTCTCACTTGATCCTGCATCGTCGGCGCCGCCGACGTCGTTAGCTGGCGTGGGCCCGCAGTAAGCAGGCCGGCGCGCCTCAGTGGACTGCCAATGAGTGACGAGGATCAGCGCGCTGTGGCGCGCAGGTCCTTGGTGACGAAATCGAACGCGTTGGGCACAGCTGCTTCCAAGCGAGTCGCCTCGATCACCGCCTGCGTACGCGATGCGACGCCCAGTTTGCGCAAGATCTCAGAGACATGCGCCTTGATCGTCGTTTCACCCACATTCAATTCATGTGCAATTTGCTTATTTAGAAGTCCTTGACGCAGCATTTGCAGGACACGTGCTTGCTGTGGCGTCAGACTGCTCAGCGCTTCCGGAGAGATACCGGGCGACGTCACAGCACATGGATCGGGCGGCTGGTAACCGGGCGGGAGCGTGACGAGCCCGCTGATCACATCCCGGATAGCGTCGGCCAGCTCGCGCTTGCGAACCGACTTTGTAATAAAGCCACTGGCGCCGCACACCATGGATTCGTGAACGATACCCGGATCTTCATGCGCCGAAACAATGACGATAGGCAGTTTGGGATCGTGCGCCCGCAGCGCGTTCAATCCGTCAAAGCCCCGCGTACCGGGCATCGCCAGATCGAGCAATACGAGGTCGAACTCTTGACCGGACTGTAGAATACCCAGCGCTGCCGCAACCGTCGAAGCTTCGACGATGCGCGCGTTGGGAAACTCCGACGTGATGGCACTTTGCAGCGCCTCCCGGAAGAGCGGATGATCGTCGACAACGAGGAATTGTTCCGAATTTGCCATAGCCGCTGGTTGTAAGAGCCTGAGACGGGTTTTACCTGGACCGTACACCCCTCGCGCAGTTTTTGCCAGCTTACACTGCAGGCTGTAAATCGGCTGCCGGTGGTGATCG